>CAIWRI010000133.1 GCA_903915035.1 uncultured Nitrosomonadales bacterium
AATCCCTTCAGTGTTTGAGCTGCTTTTTCGGCGCTCTGCCCCTGTTTCCGCAGTGTCCAGTAGCAGTAACCATTCAGGCAATTTCTCGCAGCATCCTCCATACGCCAGCGAAAATAATCAACGACCAAATCCACTGTGGGCAAGAACGATAGTCTGGCATCGAATGCAGCAATATCGCCAAGTGATAAAGAGAATCGAGCACTTGCTTCTCCGGCCAGAATCGAAATGAACTTCCGTTCCTTGCGTGAAAAACTATTTTCGTTTGGATGAAACAGAATCGATATTTCATCACTTTGGGTGTAGCCATATATTGCCTGAAAGCCACATGACATCAGATGCCGAGTCGTCTCCAGCATCAAATCACGAACGCGCAGGTCATATGGGGTTTCAAAATTATGCCTGTCACGAGTGAGTCGAGTAAAACTGCGCCCATCAATCCGTGCCACAATGTAGAGGCCTGGAAGAACACACTGATCGTGATTGGTTTCATATACGCGCATTCTTGCGTCCAGATCATCAAATCTCACGTTGTTTCTCCTTAATCTCAATTCCATTTACCGTCACGATGGCCTGCCAAATCTCGTCAAACCCTTCATCGAAAGTCAATGGCTGAAACTTAGCAGCAGTCGCGTAAATGGCCTTTTCAGGCACATGCCCTTTGCCTGATCTTGCAGCATTCCGGGCAATTGCCAATCCCGTAACAATCTGAAACTCGATACCCACGACCTTGAATCTAGCTGCCTTGGCAGGCGCAAGATAGCGCTTACGATCATCATTTGTCGGATTAGTCGCATCAATCACAAATGGCTGCTTAGCCTCAATGCAAGCACCAACCAACAACTTTTCGCGATAGCGGGTGCGTAGCATGTCGTAGTTAATGCGAATATGGCTGTCCCAATATCGGTCGCGACAAAAGGTACTTTTCCCCGCACCTTGGATGCCACACAAAATGATTGTTTCCATTTACAACATCCTCTTTCGTGATTGGGCAAAGTGTATCCGGCAACAAGCTCAAATATTGCGCCCAATCCAATCAATTTTTTTAAAGTAGTAACAGGCAAATCAATATTTGCTTTCTGCTGTTGTATGCGTTATTTTGCATGGGCAAGCCGCATATGAATCCAGCCTGCATTACATTCACTAAATTTTACGATCAGATTTTGCTTAGTCGTTTTATTCATTAAGGGTAACTACTTGCCCCTGTAAAAATATTTCAAAAAGTACTTGACAGGTTTTTGGACGTTCAAGACAAGCTAACGCTAATCCTTGCGTTTTTTGCCACAACAATACGGTTACAAGAACATCCAGCGGCTTTAAATTTGTCGCTGGTCAGTCTGACTCATTTTTCCGGAATTACTGGCTTCATGGCGGCTTAAAACAGGTCAAAAAAACGCATGCTATCATTTTGTTATTGCAAATGATAAGCGGGATTATGGCAAGTTTGGATAAAGCCTCGGTGCGCGGCCAGGTCGAGAAAATAAAAAACGATTTCGAGCAACTTCGCCGTGACGGCAAGGTTACAGTCGAGGTTGGGGCAATTATGAGCAGCATGCTCATGATGATCGAACTTATCCTCGCCATTTTCCTGGAGCGCGCCACTAAAAAGAATAGCGGCAATTCCAGCATTCCTCCCTCGCAAACTGAAAAGGACAACTCTTCGTTGCCCGATCCCGGCAGCAAAGATAAAGGCAAAAATCCAGACGGCGATAAGGTGAGAAATCGACGCACACGCGAAACAGTCACCGTTGCATCGGTACATTTCTGTGATACGTGCGGGGCAGACCTGGAACACCTTACCTGCACTCATGAGCGTCGTACCAAGATCGACATCGTGTTTGAGAAAGTTGTCGAGCATGTGGACGCGGAAATCAAGCAGTGTCCCTCCTGTGAACGTACCGTTAAAGGCAAATTTCCATCAGACATGCCAGGCCCGCTGCAATATGGCTTGGGCGTACAGGCGTTTATCATTAACCTGCTGGTTTGCCAGATGGTTGCACTCAAGCGAGTGCAAGCATTAGTCTACTCCCTCATCGATGTTGTCATCAGTGAGGCGACGATGTTGCAGTTCATTCTGCGTTTGCATGCGGCACTGGAAAATTGGGAGGTGCGGGCAACTCAAAAGTTATTGCAGGAAGCGGTGA
>CAIWRI010000134.1 GCA_903915035.1 uncultured Nitrosomonadales bacterium
CCCGTAGCTTGCGAAAATTTCCCGTGGCTCGGAAAAATTTCCCGTGGCTCGGAAAAATTTCCCGTGGCTTGGAAAAATTTCCCGTGGTTCGCGGAAGTTTCCCGTGGCTTGCGTAATGTTTCCCGTAACATGAAATCAGTTGCAAACGTACTGATTCTGGAAAATTCATTGGTACGCGCTACAGACAGACGGAGTGTGTTCTTAAAAAAGATGCCAGTCTATATGCCAAAAGGACTAGGTAATAAGTGGAAAGTTGTCGAGCAACCGGGCTTAAAGGCGATAGCGCGACAAATTTATTGCCCGGCACAGGTAGGGGCGGCTTTAGCTCAGCTTGGTGCGTCAGCTTTGTGACTGCCAGCTTGCGCCAATACAGCGACTTCACCGCAAGATTGTGCTGCATATTCGCTTGCCGAAGTTGCTTGCAATTTAAGCGCTGCAACATGCGCCGCCCAGAATTTTGTTTTCTGAATCATGTTTCACCTCATTCGTAATCGAGGTGCAATCATGCAAAAATTAATAGCCGCCAACAAGCCTGCTGTTTATGGAGTGCTTACTTTGAAAGTGGCCAATCGCGCGCGCGAGATTAGCAGGAATGTTGCAAAGGTTAGCAGGAAACTCGCACGTTATTGACACGCATCAAAGCGCATCCAAATTACACAGGGGCGATTGCTCAGTATTTACAGATTATCGGCGCACAAATCGTGCTTGACCGCTCCAGCTGGAAACCTGTTGTCACGGTTCAGTACGATGCCGATTTGTTGTTGGCTGGAAAAAAGGCATGGCAAGGATGCCAACCCTGACAATTCGCCATGCCCTCTCCCTTTTTTCAACTTTAGCTAGTAGACAAAGTACATAACAAGGCGTTATCAAACAAGCGGGTTTTCCTTGAGCATGTAAACCGCCGATGCAAGATTTTCAGAACTATTCGCCGACATGAACTTTAGTGCCGCTCTTGTTGAGTTACGCTACGGAGATATTTAGCAAAGATACCTGTTAGGAATCAGTTGTTATCGGAACTATTAAACCCCCTGCTTTAAACTCGCTGAGATGAAATCATCCAAATCACCGTCCAGCACGCCCTGGGTATTGCCGACTTCATAGTTGGTTCTCAAATCCTTGATGCGCGACTGATCCAGCACATAAGATCTGATCTGGTGTCCCCAGCCGATATCGGTTTTGCCGTCTTCCATTTCCTGCTTTTCTTCATTGCGTTTGCGCAATTCCTCCTCGTACATGCGCGATTTTAGCATCGCCATCGCCTCAGCCCGGTTGCGGTGTTGCGATCTGTCGCTCTGGCACTGCACCACGATATTGGTCGGGATATGGGTGATACGCACTGCTGAATCGGTTTTGTTGATGTGCTGACCACCGGCACCTGAGGCGCGATAGGTGTCCACACGCAAATCAGCCGGATTGATGTCAATCTCGATTGAATCATCGACTTCAGGATAGACGAACACACTGGAAAAAGAGGTATGGCGGCGATTGCCCGAATCGAACGGAGATTTTCTCACCAGTCGGTGTACACCGGTTTCGGTGCGTAAATGGCCGAAGGCGTATTCACCGATGATCTTGAGGGATGCGCCCTTGATGCCCGCGACTTCGCCATCTGACAGTTCGAGGATTTCTACCTGATAGCCTTTACGCTCGGCGTAGCGCACATACATACGCATCAACATCGAAGCCCAGTCCTGTGCCTCAGTGCCGCCTGAGCCTGCCTGAATGTCGATAAAGCAACTGTTCGGGTCCATCGGGTGATTGAACATGCGGCGAAATTCCATCTCCGCGACGCGCCGCTCAATATCCGCTATATCATCGGCGGTACTATGCAGGGATTCCTCGTCATTCTCTTCTTGCGACATGACGAAGAGTTCTGCCGCGTCAGACAGATCCTGAGCAATTTTGGCTAAACCCAACACCACGCCTTCGAGCAACTTGCGCTCACGTCCCAGTTCCTGGGCGCGCTTGGCATCCTGCCAGATGGCCGGATCTTCACTCAGTTCACAAACTTCGGTCAGACGTTCCTGTTTTGTATCGTAGTCAAAGATACCTCCGTAATTCGGCACTGCGCAAGGCTAAGTCTTGCAATTGATTGTTCAGTGAATTGATTTGTTCGACTTCCATGATGTTGTCCTGAGCGGGGCTAATTGGTTAAATTCAAAAGACGGTTGTCCGCAGATTAAATTGATTAAAACGATTAACAACAAATAATCAAAATGTTAGATTGCGCGCCCGGTGTTAAAGGGAAAATCCGCGTGAATCTGTAGATTAAAGTCTTGCTGCAAAGGGCGCAATTATAACGCAAACAGGTGAAGGGAGAAGGGAAGGGGTTCCTTGCATCTATTCTTATTCCCAATGGCGGATAATCAGTTGCAGTGATTGCTTGCCGTTATATTCATTGATGCTCAAACTGTAGACGGCATGGATGTATTCGGGCAGCGGTTCATTGTGTCCAAACAAAATGGCTTCGATCATATTGCCATCGTCTGTTGCGAGTTGCAATTTGAGGTGTTTTTCGCCGACCACGCGCTGTTTGAGTACCTCGAAATCGTCATCGAATTGCGGCACAGGAAAACCCTGTCCCCACACCTGCTCATCCAGCAAGTGTGCAGCTACCAGGGTCATGCCGGTAGAATCGAGCGGGCCGTCAGTGTCGATGCGCTGTGCCAGATCGTTCGGATTGAGCAACTCGCTGCAAACCTGCTCGAAAGCGCTAACAAAAGCCGCAAAGTCAGTCTTGGCTATCGAGAGCCCGGCTGCCATACTGTGGCCGCCAAATTTTTTGATGAGCAGCGGGTGGCGTTTGCTGACCAGATCCAGCGCATCACGCAGATGCAGTCCTGCGATAGAACGGCCTGAACCTTTCAGCTCGCTATTATTCGCTTCGGCAAAGGCGATCACAGGCCGGTGGAATTTGTCTTTCAGGCGCGAGGCTAAAATACCGATCACGCCTTGATGCCAGCGCTCATCGAACAGCGTTAAGCTGAAATTGTCTTGCGGATTGATGCTTTCCAGCACAGCCAGCGCGAGCTCCTGCATGCCGGTTTCTATGCTGCGACGCTCACGATTGAGCGTGTCCAGTTGTGTGGCGATTTGTAGTGCTATGGCCGGGTCATCGGTTAGCAGGCCATTGATTCCCAGACTCATGTCATTGAGTCGTCCGGCTGCGTTCAGCCTTGGACCCACGGTAAAACCCAAATCCATGCTGGATACTTTGTCCTGCGACTTTTTCGCGACCTGTAGCAGTGCATTGATGCCGGCGCAGGCGCGTCCGGCACGTATGCGCAAAAGGCCTTGTTGCACCAGAATCCGGTTGTTCTGATCCAGTTTGACCACGTCGGCAACGGTTCCCAGCGCGACCAGATCAAGCAGTTCAAGCAGTTTTCGGCCTTGAATGTCCGTCATTTGCCCTCTGCTGCGCAATTCGGCGCGCAAAGCCAGCAGCACATAGAACATTACACCCACGCCTGCCAGATGCTTGCTGGGAAATCCACAGTCATGCTGATTCGGATTCACGATACAAGTCGCATCGGGCAGGGTATCACCGGGTAAATGATGGTCGGTGACGAAAACTTGCATGCCGAGTCGATTGGCTTCAGCTACGCCCTCCACACTGGCAATACCGTTATCTACGGTGAGCAAAATGTCGGGTTTGACGTAAGCTGTGCCCGCAAGGGGGATCCCGCTGTTGCGTGTTGACCCTTCTGCGGCTAGTTGAACAATCTCCGGCGTTAAGCCGTAACCGTATTCAAAGCGATTGGGCACTAGAAAATCAACCGTTGCGCCGAAAGCGCGTAAACCGCGCACGGCGACTGCGCAGGCCGTTGCGCCATCACAGTCATAATCGGCAATGACCAGTAGTTTTTTATGTGCGGCAATGGCATCTGCCAGCAGGCTTGCCATTTCACGAGCATTTTTCAGCTTGTCGAAAGGCAGCAGATGGGCAAAAGTGCTATCCAGTTGTTTGATATCTTCGATACCGCGCGCTGCAAATATCTTTGCCATGGCAGGCGTAAGCCCTGCGTCAATTAAGTGTTTCAGGGCATTTTCAGGAATTTGTCGGGGCAGAATTTGTGTCATAGCGGGCACGTTTGTAGGATGGTTGAGTTTAACACCATGCGACAAATATCCCGGTATCGCTACCGGCTTTTAATTATGTTGACAGTATATGGTAACGCAAGTTACTATTTCTGCCGTTATCACTTTTGTGTGCATCATTATGGTCAAAGCATGTCTGAATGCGTTTGAGCAACGTTTGGATACCATCGATCAGCAAATAGCAGGTCAGCCTCGTCAGGAGGTGATGTTGTCGCGCATGCAATTCATCGTATTTAAAAAATTGCATGAGCTGCTGAATGAGAGTTTGCAGTCTTTTGGCATTAATGACACGATTTTAACTGCCTTGATGATGCTGTATTCCAGTCCGGATCGTTATATTTTTCCCAGCGATTTGAGCCATATCGTGATTTCCTCGCGTACCAATATCACGCGTTTTGCAGACGAAATGGTGAAAAAAGGCTGGGTGAGCAGGGCGGGTCATGAAACGGACAGGCGCAAGATTATCCTGACGTTGACTGATGCAGGGGTCGCTTTCGTAGAATCTGTATTGCCTGTGCAATGGGCGATTTATCAGGCAATTTGGCAGGATTTTAGCAGTGAGGAGAAGAATCAGATGGAAGTCATGCAGCATAAATTACTGGCTTCAATCGCCGGATTGAACCGCTTGTCCGAACCCGCTGTCGTCGATAAGGTTAACTTCAAGCAGAAAGACCCTACATGAATTTAGATTCGATATGCCGGTTTTCCCGGTTCAATACGCTGGTACTGCTGGCCGCTAGCTTGTCCGGCTGCGCCAGTGTCGGGCCGGATTTTAAACCGCCGCTAGCACCACTGGCAACGATCAGCACGCCCGCGCAAACGGTCGCCGCACCCGGGACACTGATGGGCGGAGCACAGCATTTTGTGGCAGGACAAAGTGTATCGGCAAGCTGGTGGCAAAGTTTTGGCTCGACCAAACTCAACAACTACATCGAACTTGCGCTTAAAAGCAGTCCCAATCTGGAATCATCGCGGGCGACTTTACGGCAGGCGCAGCAGGCCTATGCTGCTGTGGCAGGTTCCACTCAGTTGCCGCAAGTGAATGGCGCGCTCGGTGCGCAGAAGCAGGGTACGAATAATGCGGCAATGGGACAGGCAGGCGGTGATCGGGTATTCGGGCTGTATAACGCAGGGGTGACAGTCAGCTACAACTTTGACTTGTTCGGTGGTAACCGGCGCCTGCTGGAAAGTTATGCCGCACAGACCGATTATCAGCAGTTTCAGCTGAATGGTGCGCGTCTGACGCTGGCGGCAAATGTGGTCACGACGGCCATGATGCAGGCGCAGTACCAAGCCCAGATACATGCCAGTCTTTCAATTCTGGCCGCGCAGCAGCGGCAGCTGGAAATTGCGCAGCAACGCCTGAAACTGGGTGCCATCGCGCGCGGCGACGAATTGTCCTTGCAAACCCAAGTGGCGCAAACGCGCGCTGCCATACCGCCCTTGCAGAACAAGCTGGATCAGACCAATCACTTACTCGCGGTTCTGGCAGGGCAGGCACCCGGCACTGTGCAAGTGCCGGAATTCGCGCTTAGCGATTTCACTTTGCCGGGTGAATTGCCGGTGCTGATTCCATCTGAACTGGTGCGTCAGCGTCCTGACATTCAGGCATCTGAAGCCCTGCTGCATGCCGCCAGTGCACAATATGGCGTGGCGATAGCCAATGCTTACCCGAAAATCGGTCTGTCGGCCAATGTAGGTTCACAGGCCTTAGCTGCCTCCAGTTTATTTGGCGCAGGCAGCATGGTCTGGGGGCTGGCCGGCCAGCTGGCACAACCCTTATTTAATGCGGGGCTAAAAGCCGGGGCTAATTCGGCTAAGGCGGGATTGGATGCCGCCGCAGCCAATTATCAGCAAACGGTATTGCAAGCTTTGCGTAATGTGGCCGATGTACTGCGGGCCCTGGATAACGACGCGCAAATGTTGCAGGCACAGGCGGCGGCTGACAGTTCGGCACAGGCGGCGCAAGAAATCATACAACAGCAATATCAATTGGGCGGGGCTAGCTATTTGCAATTGCTTAGCGCGCAGCAACAGGCACAGCAAACGCGCATCAATCTGATTGAGGCCCGGACACAGCGCCTGACCGATAGCGCTGCGTTATATCAAGCGATGGGTGGCGGCCTTGTCACAACAGTGCAATGAAGCTTAACTGCCGGCAATTTAAACAACTTTTCGAATCACTGCATGGAGTTTTTTTATGAATAAGGGAACAACCAGGCGCATGATCATCATGCTGGTATTAACCGGTATGGTGTTTGGCGGCATTTACGGCTTTCAGCAATTCCGCAACAAAATGATCCAGCAAGCGATCAGAGGGCAAGGCATGCCGCCGCAGGCCGTGTCTACCGCTACGGTAGAAGCGCAAACCTGGCAGCCTACGGTGGAAGCCGTCGGCACCTTACGTGCTGCCAGAGGGGCAAGTCTTGCTACCGAAGTGGCAGGACTGGTGACAGCTATTCATTTTGAATCGGGTGCTACGGTCAAAGCGGGGCAATTGCTGGTGGAGCTGAATGCTGCACCACTCAAGGCGCAGTTAGAACAACTAAAAGCGCAAGCCTTGCTTGCCCGGCAGAATTATGAACGGGATAATGCGCAGTTCAAGGTGCAGGCGATCAGTCAGGCGGTTGTCGATACCGATGCCGCCAATCTGAAAAGTGCTGAGGCGCAGGTGGCAAGCCAGGAAGCGGGCATTGGGCAGAAAACACTACGTGCCCCTTTCGCCGGAAAGCTGGGGATACGTCAGATAGACCTGGGGCAATATCTGGCAGCGGGCAGTGCGGTCGTGAATCTGCAACAACTGGACAGTATATATCTGGACTTTACCGTGCCTCAAACGCAAATTAATTTGATTCATGCCGGTGATAAGGTCGCAGTGCAAACCAGTGCCTTGCCGGGTCGGCATTTTAGCGGCAATGTAATGGCGATAGAGCCTGTGGTCGATACGGCTACCCGCAATCTTCAGGTGCGTGCGCGTATTGTCAACACTAAAGAGACACTGTTGCCCGGTATGTTCGCTACAGTCAGAGTGGATGAAGGCGCTAAACGCCAGTTCATTACGGTACCTAATGCGGCGATTGCTTACAATACTTACGGCAGTACGGTATTTATCGTCAAGCAGGGCAGCAAGGGTGCCGACGGTAAAATCAGTCTTACGGTCGAGCAGCGTTTTGTGCAGACCGGTGCGACACGCGGCGATCAGGTGGCGGTGCTCAGCGGACTCAAGTCCGGTGAAACGGTGGTGACAGGCGGTCAGCTTAAACTGCGTAACGGTGCGTCGGTGTTTGTGAATAATAGTGTGCCGACTGCGAATAATCCTAATCCCGAGGTGAGCGACGAATGAGCACTGCTGTGAGCGCTACGATGCGCAAATTCACCGATATTTTCGTCGAACGCCCGGTCTTAGCCACGGTCATCAGTCTGGTGATGCTGGTGCTGGGACTGCGCTCGATAGGCATGCTGCCTGTGTTGCAGTTTCCTTATACCCAGAATGCTGTGGTGACGGTAAGCACAGCTTATCCGGGGGCGGATGCTAATCTGGTGGCGAGTTTCATTACCACGCCGCTGGAAAATGCCGTAGCGCAAGCGAATGGTATTGATTACATGACCTCCGCCAGTATTCAGGGCGTTAGCACCATCACGGCCAACTTGCGTCTGAATTATGATCCGGACAAAGCGCTGACGGAGATCAATACCAAGATTAACGCGGTGCTCAATCAGATGCCGCCGCAGGCGCAAAAACCGGTGATGTCAGTGTCGATAGGCCAGACCATTGATGCCATGTATATCGGTTTTTACAGCGATGTGTTAAAACCCAATCAGGTCACCGATTATCTGGTGCGTTCAGTACAACCGAAGTTGCAGGCGATTGAAGGCGTGCAGACAGCCGAACTGCTGGGCGCGAAAAACTTCGCACTGCGTGCCTGGCTCGATCCGCAAAAACTCGCAGCGGTCGGCTTGACTGCCGCTGACGTATCTAATGCTTTGGCTGCAAATAACTTCCTCTCCTCCAGTGGTCAGTCCAAGGGACAGTTGGTACAGATCAATTTGAATGCCTCCACCGCGTTGCATTCGGTTGAGTCTTTCAAGCAGATGATAATCAAGCAGCAGGGTAGTGCGGTGGTGCGACTGTCGGATGTGGCTAACGTCACACTGGGGGCGGACGATTATGATTCCAGTGTCGCTTTTGATGGCAAGAAGGCCGTGTACGTCGGTATACAGGTAGCGCCGGGCGCGAATCTGCTGGACGTGGTTGCGCGTGTGCGCAAAGCTATGCCGGAAATTGAGGCGCAATTGCCCAAAGGCATGAACAGCAACGTGGTGTATGACTCGACCAAGTTCGTCAATTCCTCCATAGACGAAGTGATTAAAACCCTGATCGAAGCGATTCTCATCGTAACGGTGGTGGTGTTTGTGTTCTTAGGTTCGCTGCGTTCAGTGCTCATCCCGGTTATTGCCATTCCGCTGTCGCTGATCGGAACATTTACGGTGATGCTGGCGTTGGGCTATTCCATTAATCTGTTGACCTTGCTGGCGCTGGTGCTAGGCATCGGGCTGGTGGTGGACGATGCCATTATCGTGGTGGAAAACGTCAGCCGTCATCTGGAAGAAGGTCTCTCGCCCATGGACTCGGCGCTCAAAGCGGCGCGTGAACTGGCGAATCCGATTATCGCCATGACCATCGTGTTGATTGCGGTATATGTGCCGATCGGATTTATGAGCGGGCTGACCGGCGCGCTGTTTACCGAGTTTGCCTTTACTCTGGTAGGCGCTGTCACTATGTCGGCGGTGATTGCGCTGACACTGTCGCCTATGATGTGCTCACGCATGTTGCGCGCACCAAAAAAGATAGGCGGCAACTGGCAGGATCATCTGGTGATCTGGCTGGACAAGAAGTTCGAAGTGCTGCATACGAGCTACGAGAAAAAACTGCACGGTGTGCTCAATTATGTATCCGTGATTGCCGTGTTTGCGGTGCTGATTCTGGCAGGTATTTATTTCCTGTACACGACTTCAATGTCTGAACTGGCTCCGCAGGAAGATCAGGGCGTGCTGATTTCGGCTTCATTTAATGCGCCTGATGCGACCCTCAAACAACGCGAAAGTTATGGCGATCAGGTACATGATATTTTCAAGCATTATTCCGAGTCCGATCATATCTTTCAGCTCAATATGCCGACGCAGGTGATTACCGGTATGGTATTAAAGCCCTGGAGCGAGCGCAGCAGAACCTCTAATCAGCTGCAACCGCTGGTACAAAAGGATCTGGGCAGTATTGCCGGTACGCAGAATGCCATTTTCCAGCCGCCGCCACTGCCCGGAGCACGGGGTTTGCCGGTTCAGTTTGTGATTACCACCACCGAGCCTTTCTCCAAATTGTTTGATGTGTCGCAAAAGTTTTTGCAGGATGCGCAAAAAACCGGTCAATTCATCTTTTTGCAGTCGGATTTGCGTATCGACTTGCCGCAAACTACCGTGGTAATTGATCGCAACATGGCAGCGCAAGTGGGTCTGAACATGGAGGACATCGGTTCCGCGCTGTCCTCCATGTTAGGTGGCGGCTATGTGAATTACTTCGAATTAGGCGGTCGTTCCTATAAAGTGATTCCGCAAGTTGAGCAGCGTCATCGTCTGAATGCAGAGCAGCTCAAACAGTATTATTTGCGTACAGCCAGCGGGAAAATGGTGTCGTTGTCTACGGTAGCGCATCTGGAAACCAGTACCCAGCCGGAAACCATTAACCATTTTCAACAGCAGAATATGGCGACGATTCAGGGCGTGGTATTTCCGACCGTATCGCAAGGCGAGGCGTTGCAAGGCCTCAAGACGCTGGCACAGCAATCCCTGCCGTCAGGCTACAGCTTTGACTATGCCGGTGCCTCGCGTCAGTTTGTGCAGGAGTCAGGCGGCTTACTGCTGACATTCTTCTTCGCCATCGTGATTATCTTCCTGGCACTGGCGGCGCAGTTCGAGAGCTTCCGCGATCCTGTGATTATTCTGGTGTCCGTGCCGATGTCGATTGCCGGTGCGCTGATCTTTATCAATCTGGGTATTGGTCACGCCACACTGAATATCTATACGGAAGTAGGGTTGGTGACGTTGATCGGTCTGGTATCCAAGCATGGTATTTTGATCGTGGAATTTGCCAACAACTTGCAGCGTTCGGGTGTTGCTAAGCGTGAGGCGATAGAACATGCCGCCGGGTTGCGCCTGCGTCCGATCCTGATGACGACAGCCGCGATGGTGTTCGGCGTGGTGCCGCTGATTACCGCCAGCGGTGCGGGTGCGGTGAGTCGCTTTAATTTAGGGTTGGTGATTGCCAGCGGCTTGTCGATAGGCACCTTGTTTACCCTGTTTGTGGTTCCCGGCGTTTATATGCTGTTAGCTGCCGATCATAGTCACGAAGCGCGCGCACTGGCACAAAGGGAAGCGATGAACGCATAAAAGATGGTGGCTATCAAGTTTAGCTGCAAAAAATTGGGTCATTGCGAGGAGCCGCCTTGAGCTGCGAGGCTCGTTGAGCCGTGATGGGGCGTGGAAATCCAGATAATCGAAAAGGCATCTGGCTTGTCAATTCCCGTTACGGCTTATGGTCTCGCACAGACGATATTCTGGCGGATTAGCTTTCCGGCTTGGTACGCCCCGAGCGATAGCCGCTGCCGCTATTCCTCTACCGGAAACGCTTGGCTGACGGCCTTGATGCTCACGACATCCACTCAGATATCAAACGCAATACCGTGATGTATGCTGACCACGAACTGTTTTGTAATACCGCTTAATTTGAAGTGAAAGTCGTTTTTGTGCTTGCCGGTAATTCTGGGTGCATTCATAAAACGATACGCATTTAGCTTCAGCCAGCGTTTGAAGGTGATGCGTACAAAATTTTTCGGCTGCTGCACGATATTCCGGCTTTATTTAAGATTCAAACAAGTCCGGCAGATTTTCCTGTGGATAGATACCCCGGGGATAAATATTTCATGCCTGTAGCAACCACGGTCACACGCATTGCATCGCCCATGGATTCATCGAATGTCGCGGCCAAAATGACAGTGGCATCTTTAGCCGCAAATTGCACACGAGCCATCACTTCATCCAGTTCCTTGAGCTTAATGCCACTGGTTGAGGTGATATTGACCAGCACAGCATGCGCACCGGATAAATCCATATTCTCGAATAATTGACTGGTAACAGCACGCTCAGCCGCACTCCTTGCACGACCAAATCCCGAGGCAACCGCAGCTCCCGTCATCGCCTCACCACCGTGTGCGCCCAGTACGGTACACACATCGGCAAAATCCACAGCAATCAATCCGGGGGAAATTGACCGCTTCGGCAATGTTCGCCACCACATCCCGAAACAGACCATTGGCTGTAGTGAAAGCTTGCGCCATCGTTTCGCCGGAGAGATTCAACAAGTCTGGAATCGGCACGACTATTAACGTGTCCACATGTTCACGCAGTGCCCGAATTCCCTTTACGGCATAAGTCACGCGATTGCCTTCGCTAATATAAGGCCTGCTAACGATCGCAACAGTCAGTATGTTTAATTCTCGCGAAATTTCCGCCACCATGGCTGCAGCGTCCGTACCGGTTTTACCGCCCATTCCGGCCACGATGAATACCAGATTGGCACCTTCGAGCAAATTTTTAATGTAAGCGCGGTCAGCTTCGCCGTCACCAGCACAATCAGGCGCACCGATCGGAAATCGAGTGCGCGCTTTGCAGTGATCGAGGGCTTGTTTGTCGCTATCCAGTGCGATAAATTCTGCGCTATACACGCCCTGATCTATCATCAGATTCAGTGCATTGCAGCCGGCGCCGCCCACGCCGAACAGCTTCCCCTGCCTGCTCTTTAGCCATCTGGTACAGGCGTTCAGACGCCATGGTCAGGCCGCAATTCCATTCAATCGTCCATCCGTCGTCAACGACGCTTGCCGTGTTAAATTCAGCAATATCATGTAACGCAGAAAATCCGGCAATGTTCGCCATGGGAGCCGACAGCGAAACAGCATATTTTTTGCCGCTTCGAAACTCGATTTGCAAAGTATCCGGCGTAATGGTTGCCACTGTTTGAATGCGGTCAGGTGTTGTCAGAATGTGATCTTCTTTAATTCCAACGTTGCCACTTAGCTTCAATATCCTGCGCATGCGCCAAAATCCATGCTTGAGCGGATTTAACGGGCGTGGCGAGTGTCACGTTAAGCGAAGCCGCCGGCACACCGCGATTGATCGTTTTTCCGCTCAAATATACCAGTGCCTTACCATCGGCATGAAGAACATGAGCGTGGACTGGCGGGTGTTCGTTACCGTTGACGCGGATGGTGATGCCATCTTGTTTGTATGCCCATTTGCGAAAATTAGGGAATATAATTTTCTATGTCAAGATTGTGCATTAGATTCAGTCGCTCTTCCTCATCGCCCTGTTTTGCCGCTTTTGCAAACCAGAAAAGTGCTTGTTCATCGTTCTGCGGTACGCCTCTACCATTGAAATATGCATCACCAGGCACGTATTGCGCACGCGCGTACCCCAGAGTGGCGGCTTGTCGCCACCATTCCACGGCTTGTGTTTCATCTTCAACCATGCCGCCACGTCCATGAGCGCAACGGTAGCCTAAAAAATAGAGTGCGCGGACCTTATTGGGAAGTTCTGATTGTCATCCAAGGAATTTTTGTTTCTATATAGAACCTTGCGGGCGAGATAGTAAAATAAAGTTTGGCCAAAACCATGGATCGGTTCAGCCAGGTAGCAGCCGGTCTGGTATAGGTGGAATTTTTTCATTACGCTGATTAATCCAGTATCATTTGCGCTCTGCTCCGCGCTAAAAATCTTAACAGGAATTCTCATGGATACGTCGCTCTCACTTGATATTGCCAAGCATACTTTACTGTTATTCGGGCTGATTTTGGGTATAGGTACATTTTCCGGTCTGCTGGCCCGCATCGTGCGCATGCCGGATGTGGTGTTTTTTTTGCTGGTAGGAATGCTGATCGGTCCCGGTGTGCTCGGTCTGGTTGATATCAAGGCGTCATCGGCGGTAAACCAGTTGATACTGATCTTCGGTTCAAGCTATATCCTGTTTGATGGTGGTGCGTCGATTAAATTGCGCGTACTTAAAAAGGTGTGGATTACTGTCGCTGTGCTCGCCACGATTGGGGTGCTGATTACGGCGGCGATTACCGGTGTGGCGGCTTATTATTTTCTCGGCCTGCCGCCAATTGTTGCGCTGCTGCTGGGTACGGTGATCGCATCGACTGATCCGGCGACGCTGGTGCCGGTATTCAAACAGGTTAAAGTCAGGGATCGCGTAGCCCAGGCGGTGATGAGCGAGTCGGCTTTCAATGACGCGATGGGTGCGATAGTCACCTTTACCGTACTGGGTGTGGCGATGGGTTCGGGCCATTTTTCCGCTGCCGATGCGCTACTGGACCTGTTCAAGCAATCGCTGTTCGGTATCGCAATTGGCGGAGTGTTAGGCTATCTGGCTGCCGTGCTGATTTCTCACGAACGTTATAACTTTCTGGCTGAATTTGCGCCCGTGGTGACCTTGATGGCGGTGATCGGTGCCTATATGAGTGCGGATGGGATTCATTCCAGCGGCTTCATGGCGGTATTCGTGTTTGGTATCATGCTGGGAAACATGGAATCGCTGGGTTTCAAACGCTCGCGTGTCGAGAACCACCTAATGCATGACTATGTCGAAACGACTGCGCTGATCATGCGCATGTTCATCTTCATTCTGCTGGGAACCCAGGTTGATTTCGGACTGATGAACCGCTATCTGTGGGCTGGCGTTGCCGTGGTGGCGGTGTTCATGCTGGTCGCTCGCCCGGTCACGGTATTCTTGTGCGCCTTGCCGGATCGCCGGGCAAAATGGCATTTCAAGGAATTGCTGTTTATGTGCTGGACACGCGAAACCGGTGTGATCCCCGGTGCGCTGGCGGGTATGCTGGTTGGCATGAAGGCGCCGGGCGCACAGATCATCGCCTCAGTTACTTTTATTGCAATTCTGCTGACGATTCTGTTGCAGGCGACCACCACCAAGTGGCTGGCCGGCAAACTTGGATTGCTGGAAGGAGAGGGGGAGTGGTGAGTGGTGAGTGGTGAGTGGTAAGTGGTGAGTGGTGAGTGGTGAGTGGTGAGTGGTAAGTCTGCCCTTTTTCCCACTTCCCACTTCCCACTTCCCACTTCCCACTTCCCACTTCCCACTTCCCACTATCCACTATCCACTATCCACTATCCATTTCTCCTTGCTTTTCCTGCGTATTCATATATAATGCGCGCCCCTGTTGATCCGATAGTCGGTTTGACAGCCTTGCTCCACCGTCTCGCATGGCGGGGGGCGTTTATAATCACAAGGAGATGTAATGCGACATTACGAAATCGTGTTTATCGTGCATCCCGATCAAAGCGAGCAAGTGCCTGCAATGATTGAGCGTTATCGCACATTAGTAACTTCCAAGGATGGTCAAATCCATCGTCTGGAAGACTGGGGCCGCCGTCAACTGGCTTACGCTATCCAGAAAATTCACAAAGCGCATTATGTGCTGATGAATATCGAATGCAATCAGGAAACACTGGACGAACTGGAACATGCGTTCCGCTTCAATGATGCCGTTTTGCGTCATCTGACCGTCAAGACCAAGACCGCTGTCACAATTCCATCGGCAATGATGAAGGAAGAAAAATCCCGTTCAGTGCTGAGTGAAGACTTTGTTCAGCCTAAAGAAGAAGGCGCAGAACTGGTCGCATAACTGTCGCTGCGCTCAAGTTGCGCAGATACTGTTTGTCAACATTTGGTAAAAGGGAACATCATGGCTCGTCCATCAAGCAAAAGTACAGATGACAAGAAAAAGCGTTTTTCTCGCAATAACCTGTTCAAGCGCCGCAAATTCTGCCGCTTCACAGTTGAGAAAATCGCAGAAGTAGATTACAAAGATGTGAATATCCTCAAGGAATTCGTCTCTGAAAATGGCAAGCTGATTCCAGCACGTATCACCGGTACCAAGACACGCTACCAGCGTCAATTGAGCACTGCCGTGAAGCGCGCGCGTTTTCTGGCTTTGCTGCCCTATACTGATTTGCACTAGGAGTATCGGACATGCAAATAATTCTGATGGAAAAAGTCATCAACCTGGGTCAACTGGGTGATGTTGTTAATGTCAAGAATGGTTACGCACGTAACTTTTTGATTCCACAAGGCAAGGCAAAGCGCGCAACGACAGCTAATATGGCTGAATTCGAAGTGCGTCGTGCTGAAATCATGGCAGCTGATCTGGCTAAACTGGCTGATGCGCAAGCACGCGGCGAAAAACTGGCTGGAACAACGGTTCAAATCTCGCAAAAAGCGGGTGTAGACGGTCGTTTATTCGGTTCCGTAACGAATGCTGACATCGCAGATGCGCTGGTAGCTTCAGGTTTCGAAGTCGATAAGGCACAAGTTCGTATGAGCGAAGGTCACCTGAAAGCCGTTGGCGATTACACAGTCAGTATTGCATTGCATACTGATGTCGCAGTAGATGTTACGGTTTCCGTGCTCGGCGAACACTAAGCACTCGTTGTAAGTTTAGCAATTTAAAAAGGACTGCATTGCAGTCCTTTTTTATTTTCAGAGTTTACCTCCTGGCAAGGTAAAATAGCGCTCGTTTATTCGCAACAGTTCAAGCCATGCAAAATTTCCCCGGTTCAGACGCACAAGTCGATCAGATCAAAATGCCTCCCCACTCGGTCGAGGCCGAGCAGTCGGTGCTGGGTGGCTTAATGCTCGAATCCAGTTCGCTGGATAAAATCGCCGATTTGATCACTGAAGGTGATTTTTATCGCCGTGAACACCGCCTGATTTACCGGCATATTGTGAAAATGGCCGAGCAGGCAAAGCCGGTGGATGTGATTACGGTTGCCGAAGCGCTGGAGAACAGCGATGAGTTGGACAAAGCCGGTGGACTGGCGTATCTGGGCAGTCTGGTGCAGAACGTGCCCTCGGCTGCCAATATTCGCCGTTACGGTGAAATCGTGCGCGAGCGCTCTATCATGCGCCGTCTGGTCGAAGTGGGTACAGAGATCGCTGCCAGTGCTTACAATCCGACCGGCAGAGATGCGGCGCAACTGCTGGATGAAGCGGAAGGTAAGGTATTCGAAATTGCCGAATCCGGTTCCAAGGGCAAGCAGGGCTTTATGTCTATGCCGCCCTTGCTGGTGCAGGTGGTGGAACGCATTGAAACGCTGTACGGGCGCGACAATGCCAGCGAAGTGACCGGCACGCCGACCGGTTTTGCCGATCTGGATAAAATGACTTCCGGCTTGCAGGCAGGCGATTTGGTTATCGTCGCGGGTCGTCCGAGTATGGGGAAGACTGCTTTTTCGATTAATATCGCGGAAAATATCGCGCTGGACAGCAAGTTGCCGGTGGCGATTTTCAGTATGGAAATGGGCGCAGCGCAACTTGCGATGCGTATGCTGGGTTCTGTCGGTAAACTCAATCAGCAGGATTTGCGTTCGGGTAAATTGCAGGATGACGATTGGGGCCGGTTGACTCATGCGCTGGGTAAGCTCAATGATGCGCCGCTGTTTATCGACGAATCTGCGGCCTTGTCATCGCTGGACTTGCGTGCACGGGCGCGTCGTTTACATCGTCAGCACGGCAAGCTCGGCCTGATTGTGGTGGATTATTTGCAACTGATGAGTTCTAACGCAGGCAAGGCGAGTGAAAACCGCGCTACGGAAATTTCAGAAATTTCGCGTGGTTTGAAGAGTCTGGCCAAGGAATTGCAATGTCCGGTGATGGCGCTCTCGCAGCTCAATCGTTCTTTGGAGCAGCGCCCCAACAAACGCCCGGTAATGTCGGATTTGCGTGAATCAGGTGCGATTGAGCAGGATGCTGATCTGATTCTGTTTATTTACCGAGATGAAGTATATAACAAGGATTCGGACGACAGGGGCAAGGCCGAAATCATCATCGGCAAGCAGCGTAACGGTCCTATCGGTACGGTCGCGCTGGCTTTTCGGGGTGAATATACGCGTTTCGATAATCTGGCTTCCAGCGGATATTGAAAGTTAATGGAATAATGTTTGAATACGAGCCGTGTTTCCGCTATAATGCGCGCTCTTCAAAAGGAGCGTAGCTCAGTTGGTTAGAGCGCTTGGTCGACATCCAAGAGGTCATCAGTTCGAATCTGATCGTTCCTACCAAATACTAGTCTTAAATCAATCGCTTAGAGATTTCCTTCTAAGCGATTTTTATTTTCAGCAAAGTCATTACCGGACTTGCTCCAGCAGACACGATTGACGGCCGTAAGCAACTCTTCTATTTAGGGTGCCAAGTAGTGAGAGTAATATCACCATTCTTATGCTTCGGCAAAACCTTGCGTGTTTCCAATGCAACGCCTGCTGCTCTGTGTCACCTGCCAAACGTGTGCTTCAAATCATGAACCGTGACATTGGCAAGACCTGGCATGGTTGATTCCAGAAAATGCTTTAACTCCTCAGTCATGATTAATCCACCTTGCCACTGTGCAACAATTTTTCGGGGATAACTTTACCTGATGCTACGTAAATGTTCATCGCGGTAACGACTGATGTTTGCGCATTGTGCTATGAAACAGCTCTTCCGAAGCGATCAGACGGTTCTGTGAGTCCAGGAACAACACCATAAATATTTTCTGCTGCCTGCCACCCAAGGCCAGACGCAGGTAATTTTTGACAGTATCAGGATTGCTGAAGGAAATTGGATTGATGCTGATTTCCTCTGCCCGTGCGCGGGCAATCAATTCCTTTGCGGCTGAAATGATTGGATCGGCTGCATATGGCGCAAGGCTTTCTGAAACGAGCTGACGATTGGCGCGGATCTCAAACAGGACAGATAACGGCATCCTGGACAGTTTGCTTGCCATGCGCCGACCGACCAGTACAGCCAGCAATTCAGGTGTGCTGCAATTCTGGATATTCATTTGTGTCTCCTCGAAGAATGAAGGGACACTATCCCAATGCAGGGAGCATGTCCCTGTTGTGGGTGTATAGCTGAGCTATTGCCTAGCTACATGGAGGTGATATATGACTGAAAATTTCTGGAATCGAGACTGTGAAGGCATGCAAAGGCTTCTTTACGGTTGTAGATTAACGTCCACGTAAAGCAAACAAGTAGGTGCCGCCGAGTAGATGATACAATTCGCCATGTTTCAGTTACCATTGCTCACCCCTTGTCGAATATGATGTTTTAGGCGGTGCGAATCACTTCTTTCAACTTAATCTAACTTGTCTCAAGTACCACTGAAAGTAACCGCACATGTCCAATAAATGGACGCGAGTCTCGATAAGTACGGCAGTATCGGTGCATCGCCCTATGCGATTGATGTGTGTTCGTTGATGCTGGAAACGAAGCGCGGTGTGTGGGCAGCGCAGCAGCCAATCAAACCCAAGGGCGTATCCAAAAAGAAACGTACCATTGGGACAGTAGAATTTCGCTATTTCACCGAAGTGAACGGACGATTCTCACACCTGCTGCCGGTCAAAGACGACGACGAGATGCCTACGATACTGCATTGATGGAAAAATTGCCAAACAACTTGGCAGAGTAACTCGCCATGAACGATAAGCTGTTTAATGGCCGACCCTATAAGACATTAGATATGTAACTATCTGCCTGTCTATTGTGAGAAAATGGCGTCAATGAAATACGCCTATGAAGACCTAAGTGATGCACAGTTTGAGAGCCTGATTGTGCTCTTGTGTCAGCGCTTGCTTGGAATCTCTGTTCAAGGTTTTGCCAAAGGGCCTGATGGAGGTCGTGATGCCAAGTTCGTAGGGACGGCAGAGCTGCATCCGAGCAGGGCAGCACCTTGGGTCGGCACAACCATCATTCAAGCCAAGCACACTAATGGCTACAATCGAAATTTCTCAGAGTCTGATTTCTATAGCGCCACGAGCAATAACACTGTGTTTAGCAAGGAAATTCCAAGTATCAAGAAGCTGCGAACTAACAAACAGTTAGATCACTACATGTTTTTTGCTAATCGACGCTTGGCTGGTAATGCCGAAAGTGAGATATGCACGTATATCTCTAAAGAGTGCGATATTCCCAAGGCGTCGATCTATCTTTGTGGACTGGAGCAATTGGAAATCTGGCTGAAGACTTTCCCAGACGTGCCAAAGTTGGCCAACCTTGACCCAGTCGATTCGCCACTAATTGTCAGCCCAGATGATCTTGCCGAAGTCGTACAGGCGATTGCGCGGCAGAAGACAGACGTTTTGGCGGTGCTCGATGCTCCACCAACACTGCGAGTACTTTACGAGCATAAGAACTCACTCAATAACATGAGCGACGAATATGCAAAGGAACTGCGTAAGAAATACCTAAAGGAAACAACCCAGATTCGAGCGTTCCTGGCTGCTCCAGAAAATCTTGATCTGCTGCGCATGTATGAATCGGTGGTCGATGAGTTCCAACTCAAGATCATCGCCAAGCGCAAGGACTACCAGACCTTCGATGAAGTAATGGAGTACTTGGTAGATTTACTATTCAATCGTGATCCTGTCCTACGCCAGCATGCGCACAAGCGTCTGACACGCGCTGTGCTGTTCTATATGTATTGGAACTGTGATATTGGGGAGGTTGGTGATGTTAAGACCGACTAAACACTCACATCCTGATCGCACGGTCATCAATGTGTCGCTGCTGTTGCTGGCGCGACTCAAATCGCGTAGGCTCGACGACTACGACAGCTTACGCAAATTTGCAAAAAAAGCAGTTATTGGTGGCGATGTGTTATTCCTGCCGGCGCTGAATTTTCTCTACCTATTAGGACTGATTGACTATCGCTCCAAGACAGACGCTATTGAGTACGTGGGGCCAAATGAAGCTATCTAGACTTTATTCCAACAAGCCGGACTTGTTTGAGCCCGTGGATTTCGTGTCGGGTCTGAATGTTGTAATGGCCGAAATCCGTCTTCCTGAAAATCGGAACAAAGACACACATAACCTCGGTAAGACCACGCTTGGGCGTCTGCTCGATTTCGGTTTTCTATCTGGACGTGATGCAAAATTTTTCTTGTTCAAGCACATCGATCTATTTAAAGACTTCGTTTTTTTTCTCGAAATCGAACTGATGGACGCCTCATATGTCACTGTCCGCCGTAGCGTAGAGGAAGCGAGTAAGATCAGCTTCAAGAAGCACGAGGCAAGCCATCAAGATTTTACGTCGTTACCCACTGCCGACTGGGATCACCGTGATATGCCGTTCGAGCGTGCTCGCGACATGTTGGACAGCCTACTTGACTGGCGTGAGCTAAGATCTTGGTCCTACCGCAAATGTCTAGGCTACCAACTTCGCTCACAGGACGATTATCGTGATGTATTCCATTTGAGCAGATTTGCCGCCGGACATGCTGACTGGAAGCCTTTTCTCGCGCACATTTTGGGCTTCGATGCTCAGTTGATCTCCTCACACTACGAAAAAGAAGATCAGCTCAAAAAAAAGGAGGCGACAGCGCAGACCATCAAGAACGAGTTGGGTGGTTCAGTCGAGGACATCAGTAAAATAGAAGGTATCTTGTTGCTCAAGCAACAAGAGGCAGATAAGAAGCAGAAGCTGCTCGATGCTTTCGATTTTCGCGCTCAGGACAAGGATCGGACGAAGCAATTAGTCGATGTGATCGACGAGGGTATCGCTTCCCTGAATGTCGAACGCTATTCATTGAACCAGAACAAGAAGAAGATCCTCGCTTCACTTGAAGAAGACCAGATTCTGTTCAACCCAGACGAAGCGCAGCGGCTTTTTGAGGAAGCTGGTGTGCTTTTCAACGGCCAGATAAAGAAGGACTTCCAGCAATTAATTGCCTTCAATCGAGCGATTACGGACGAGCGCCGCAGATACCTCCAGGAAGATCGCAGCGAAGTCGAAGCGGAACTGAAGCGCGTTAATGCTGAGCTCAACGTCTTGGGAAAACGACGCGCCGATACATTGTCGTTCCTGAGCGGTACTGATGTGTTTACCAAATATAAGCAAGTCTCCGACGATATGGTGATATTGCGTGCAGACATTACCTCGTTGGAGCGCCAAAAAGGTTTTCTTCATCGTTTGCAGGTTTTGCGCACTGATATTCGTGCTTTAACCGAAGAGAAAGGTCACTTGCAGACGCAGATTGAAGCCGATGTTGAGCAACAAAACTCAGACAAGACCAGCCTTTTTTCTTCGATCCGGCTGTTCTTCAGCGAGATCGTTGAGGATGTGATTGACCGCAAGGCTTTGCTCAGCGTTTCGCCGAACCAGTTGGGGCACTTGGAGTTCAAGGCTGAGATTCTTGACGAGTCAGGAAATGCCACAAGTGCAGACTTGGGTCACACTTACCGCAAGCTGCTGTGTATTGCCTTTGATATGGCGGTGCTGCGTGCTCACCTCAATGACAAGTTTCCACGCTTTGTCTATCATGATGGTGTGTTTGAATCGCTTGATGACCGCAAGAAGGAAAACCTGTTAGCGGTTATCCGTCGATATGCGGACCTTGGAATTCAGCCTGTAATTACTCTGATTGACTCTGATTTGCCGAATCGTAATGAGAAAGCTGATTTGGTATTTAACGAGAATGAGATTGTGTTGACCCTGCACGATGAAGATGAACGGGGAAGATTACTTAAGATCCGTGCTTGGTAGCGGGAAAAAATAACGACATCAATGGCATCAACCAAATACAGCATGTCCTTTACGACTGGCGGCCTACTCTCACAGGAATCGGAGAGGGTCGCACGTCTGTACCTGGAGCTTGGTGATTGGGTTCTTGTTCGTAATAGCGCCTTGGAAATGGGACTCATGCAGACGCGCATGCTAAGTTCTGCCAAGCGTATCTATCGAGAAGTATCCGCACGCCTTCAAACCTTAACCGATGAAGAAATCGAGATGCTGGTTAATGGTGGTGAACAGCAGCGTCCCCACCTGCTCTGGTTGGCGGTTTGCTGCCGATATTCATTTATCCGTGATTTTTTCGTTGAAATCCTTCGCGAGCGGTTTCTGACCCTACGTCACGAAATTGCCAATGAAGACTTCGACACATTTTTTAATGCAAAATCCGAGTGGCATCATGAACTGAATACAATCACAACGGGCACGAGAACCAAGTTACGTCAGAATCTTTTTCGCATGTTGCGCGAGGCAGAATACATAAGCCTGTCCAATCGGATACAGCCTATGGTACTCACCCCACAGCTAGCTCAGATGGTGTTGCGCAGAGGTGCCGATGCACTTTACCTTTATCCCACACTTGATTTCGAACCTAACCGGAGGGCGCAATAATGGTTGAATGGACAGCGCGTTCTTCGCAGGAAAAATTTCAGCATCTGTTAGCTGTCATCAGCAGCACTCGCTTCCTTAAAATGCAGAGTTTGAACAATGAAATTCCGTTCTACATCTGCCCGTACAAACCGCAAGATGCCGTTGAAATGGAACGTCTTCAACAACAATTGAGAAATAAGCTAGACCAGTCTGGTATCCGTGTTCTGAATATCAATCTGTATGATTTATCGATTGATCACCTGAAGAGCGAAGGCGATTGGGAATTTTATGTGCGCAATGAGCCGAGCATGCCCAAAGATGATCTGCTAAAAGAGTTACAGTCCATGCTGGATGTTGAGTCCGTTATTATTCCTGCCATTTCGGCAAAAATGGCTGAGGATGAATTTGATGTGATGTTTATCTGTGGGGTTGGCGAGGTTTTTCCGTTTATTCGTTCACATAACGTATTGAATAACTTGCAAAAAGCAGCGAAACAGAAACCTACCGTGATGTTTTTTCCCGGTGAATATACCCATTCTCTTGAGGGTGGCGCGGCGCTTGAGCTGTTTGGTCGATTAAGAGATGACAAGTATTACCGTGCATTCAATATTGCCGATACGGCAATTTAAAGCGAGAAAAACCTGATGAATCTAATAGCGATTTTCAAAAAACCGGTAAATCGTACGATTGAAGGTGTGATCAAAGCCGATGACGAAGCAGGTCTGCGCGTTGAGCTTGAGGAATATGTTCTTACCAAAGAAGTTGAAAAACGTATTGAAGATTTCCTTTATGCCTACAATAAATATGAAGGTGCAAATGGTGTCTGGATATCGGGTTTCTTCGGTTCAGGTAAATCACATCTGCTCAAGATGCTGGCTTTGCTTCTTGAGAATCGTGCAATCGATGGTGTGCCGGCTTTGGATCTGTTTGTTGCCAAATGCGATGACAACGAGGTGCTGCGCGCCGATTTGAAACGCGCCGCAGCCTTTCCATCAAAAAGCATTCTGTTCAATATCGATCAAAAAGCCGACGTCATCAGCAAGACGCAGATTGATGCGCTGCTGGCTGTGTTCGTCAAAGTCTTCGATGAGTCATGCGGCTATTACGGCAAGCAGCCCTACATCGCGCAATTTGAGCGCGAACTTGAGCGTGAAGGCATGCTTGAGGGCTTCAAACAACATTTTGCTACGCTAGCCAAAAATGATTGGGATTGGGGAAGAGCGCGTCCGACACGGGTCGAAAGTTTCGTAGATCAAGCCTATAGCAAGATCACCGGACAGACCGTTGTTGGTGTGCTGGATAAGTTTCGCGCCGACTACCGTTTGTCGATTGAGGATTTTGCCAATCAGGTGAAAGCGTATATTGATGCGCAAGCACATGGATTCCGGCTTAATTTCTTTGTTGATGAAGTGGGTCAGTACATCGCGGGGAACACCAAGCTGATGACCAATCTGCAAACCATTGCGGAAAGTCTGGCTACGAAATGCAAGGGGCAGGCTTGGGTTATCGTCACGGCGCAAGAGGAAATGTCCAGCATCATTGGAGAAATGAGCACCAAAGAGAGTAATGACTTCACGAAAATTCAGGCGCGTTTTGCTAACCGCATGAAGCTCACCAGTGCGGACGTGGCTGAGGTTATCCAGAAGCGATTGCTGCTCAAGGATGATACGGGCATCGGTTTGTTGTCCGATGTGTATCATCTGCAATCGAATAACTTCAAGACCTTGTTTGATTTTGCTGATGGCTCGCAATCCTACAAAAATTTTAAGGATCGAGATCACTTCATTCATTGCTACCCGTTCATTCCTTACCAGTTTTCCCTGTTTCAAACGTCTATCCAAAGCTTGTCTATGCACAGTGGCTTTGAAGGAAAGCACAGTTCAGTGGGTGAGCGTTCCATGCTCGGGGTCTTTCAGCAAGTCGCGATTCAGATCGGCGAACATGAGGTAGGGCAACTCGCCACGTTCGATTTGATGTTCGAAGGGATACGCACGGCTCTCAAATCACATATTCAGAGAGCGATCATCCAGGCAGAAAATCACCTTGAGAGTCCTTTTGCCATCAAGGTGCTGAAGGCGCTTTTTCTGGTGAAATATGTAAAGGAATTCAAGCCCACGCTGCGGAATATGTGCGTACTGATGCTGGAGGGTTTCGATCAGGATATGTCGCAACTGCGCAAGCGCGTAGAGGATGCCTTAAATGTGCTGGAGCAACAAACCTATATTCAACGTAATGGTGAGTTCTACGAGTACCTCACTGACGAAGAAAAGGACGTCGAGCAGGAAATTAAAAACACCGAGGTCGAAACGGCTGATGTGGCAGCTGAGCTGGATAAAATCATCTTTGACCACATAATCAAGAATCGAAAAATCCGCTTCGACACCAATGGACAGGACTATCCATACTCCCGTAAGCTGGATGATCGTCTGCAAGGTCGTGAATACGAACTGGCCATTCATGTTGTCAGCCCTTTTCATGAGAATGTAGCCAGTGAAACGACGCTGCGCATGCAAAGCATGGGGCGTGATGAGCTGCTCGTCATCATGCCGCAAGAAGACCGGCTAGTCCGCGACTTGTTGATGTACAAGCGTACTGAGAAGTACATCCGGCAAAATGTGTCGGTCACTCAGCAGGAGAATGTCAAACGCATTCTGACAGACAAGGGCTTTCAGAATCAGGAACGTCATCGTGAATTACAGGCGATGTTGCAATCGCTGCTTGGTAAATCCAAGCTCATTATTTCCGGTGGTGACGTTGAGGTCAGCTCCGAGGATGCGCAATCACGCATTACGAAAGGTTTTCATGACCTGATCCAGCGTGTCTATCCGAATTTGCGGATGTTGCGCGGCTTTAATTACACCGAGAATGATGTTGGAAAATTCCTCAAACATGCTCAGGAAGGCTTGTTCGGCAACGATGGCACGTCACTCGCCGAGTCTGAACAGGAAATGCTTTCCTTCCTGCAAAGCAATAATCGTGGCGGAGTCAGAACTACCCTTAAGGGGCTGATTGAAAAATTTGAGCGCAAACCCTATGGATGGTATTTCGCAGCGGTACTTTGTACCCTGGCGCACCTGTGTGCCAGAGGAAAGATCGAAGTTTGTATTGATGGTAATGTTCTGGAAGATGACGCACTGGAAAAAGCACTGCGCAATACGGCCGCTCATGGCAACGTAGTGCTTGAGCCTCAAGTCGACTTCACTGCCTCGCAGGTACGTGCGCTCAAAGAGTTTTATGCCGATTTCTTTGATACGCCCGCAGGATCGGGTGAGCCAAAGGCGCTCGGCAAGGAGTCTGAGGCTGCATTCAAACAGCTTGTGATTGATCTGAATGAATTGCTTGTGCAATCTGCGCAATACCCATTTTTGACGGCGCTTAAACCGGCAATCGAGACCCTTAAGGAAATTTCCGCAAAGCCTTATACCTGGCATCTCACCGAACTGATCCGGCAGGAAAATGCACTATTGAACCTGAAAGAAAAGGTCAGCGATCCGATTCGCAAGTTCATGGCAGGGGCTCAGAAAGAAATTTTTAACGACACCAGAATATTCGTCCAGAGCCAGGAGCCCAATTTCGCCTATATCGAAGGGGATGAGGCAGTACAGATAACCGGTGTGCTCACTGATCCCGATTGCTATAAAGGCAATCGGATGCAACAGCTTAAAACGCTAGTCGATTCTCTACAGGGTAAAATCAACGCTCAAATCGCGGCTGAAATTGCAACGGCCACAACCTCTGTCGTCATGTTGGAGCAACGTCTGCGCAATATGAACGAATTCGCGTTATTAAGCGCGGAGCAGCAAACTCAGATCACTCAGCCGTTTGTCGAGTTCGCTTCCAGGATTGCACCGCAAAAACTGATCGCGGTGATCCGTGATTTGCATCGTCGTTTTGAAGAGGAAGGCTATTCGCGATTGTTGTCACAGCTGGGAAGTCTGTCGCGTCCTGTGCCTACACCACCAATAAAGCCGATTGAAACCGCGCCAGTACCAACCTCTTCTGGCACTCATCCCTTGAACCCGCCGGAGATTATTAAGCCAGCGGCTTCTAAGATTGATTACATCAGCAGTCGCAATATTCCTGTGGCGTTCGACAAGGCATGGCTGGCGGATGAAAACGATGTAGAAAATTACCTCGAATCCATGCGTAAAGCCCTGCTCAAGGCGATTCGCGATGGTAAACGAGTCCAAATTTAAGGGGCAATAAATGAACAACATTATCACCCAGTTGCAACTGACCAATTTCACCAAGTTCAGTGATTTGACAATCGATTTTTCACCAAGGATAAATGTGATAATTGGTGAAAATAGCTCAGGAAAAACGCATCTTCTCAAAGCCGCCTATGCACTTTGCACGGGGCGCAGCAGCTTTAAAAACGATGCCAAAATTGATGACGACGACCTGAGTAACGCTGTGACAGCCAAGCTACTCAAGGTATTCATGCCTCTAGATGGCAGGCTGGGGAATATACGGCGGCATGGTGCGGGCAACTCTGGTAATGCTCAGTTACAGGCTGAGTTCGCGTCAGACAAAAAGGTTCGCCTGAGTTTTCACACCAACTCAAAATCGGTTGTTATGCAAGATCGGACCGCCTACGCACAAATTCTCCCCGCATCGGTTTATATCCCGACCAAGGAAGTTCTGTCCATCATGGAAGGACTCCCCAGTCTGTACACAAAATTCGCTCTTTCCTTTGATCAAACCTACGCAGATATTTTTGCGTGGCTGGAATTGCCACCCGCTCGCCCAGAGCAAATTGTTGGCAGGACTCGATGGGCAATGGAAGAAATCGAGAAAAGGATAGGTGGTAGATTCATTTTTCACGGTGGTGGCCGCGTTACTTTCAAAGCTGGCGACGACGAGTATTCAGCGAATGACATGGCTGAAGGATTCCGCAAAGCAGGCATGTTGCTGCGTTTGTTAGAAACCACCGCCATTCAGCCTGGTATTTCTGGCCCTCTGTTTTGGGATGAGCCTGAAACCAACATGAATCCAAAGCTGATACGATTGCTTGTAGATATTGTGTTAGAAATGTCTCGCATGGATCAACAAATTATTATCGCCACCCATGATTATGTGATGCTCAAATGGTTTGACCTGTGTGCGCAAAAAACAGATCAGATTCGCTTTCATACCTTACTTCAAAACGAATCTACTGGTGAAATTACTGTTGAAAGCGTTGACAGCTTTAGTGAGATTAGGCCAAACGCCATCTCCAATACGTACGCTGAGCTATATGACGAAGATGTGAAAAGGGCTTTGGGTTGATTATGCGTTTATATAAAGCTGAAGATAACGCAGATTTACAGTTTGCATTTCCTGATTGGCTTAATTGGGAAGAGCTCGATAAGCAAAATGTAAAGCTACCTGTAAAAATGAAGTTCGTCGATTTAGTGATCGAACGTGAAAAGGATGTACTTTTAATTGAAATTAAAGATCCATCACACGCAAGCTCACCAGAGAAAGAGCGAGCATCATATTTTAAGCGACTTCAAGACAACTCCGTAGTTACTCAAGAGTTAACGCCTAAAGCCCGTGATTCCTATACCTATCTGCATTTAATGGAAAAGGATACTAAAACTTTTAAATACATTGTATTAATAGGTTTAGATGCTTTTGATGAACAGGCTCAAAAAGCACTACTCGGTGGATTTAAAGATCGTCTACTCGCTGACATTCGATGTGAGTCTTTTGAACCGTGGAAGCGGCGGCATATTGAGGATTGCGTAGTGTTCTCTGTGGCAGGTTGGAACAAACAGTTCCCCGCTTGGCAAATTTCGCGACTCAGTAAATCAGCCCCCGCAGGAGCACAATAATGGAAACTACAAAACTCCGCCGCTTTGCCCAATACGCACGTCGCTCCCTGATGGAGCAGGTCTCAACTAAACTGGGTTTTGTCTTGGCTGACGACAGTCCAGCACGCCGCGAAAATCCTGCGGCAGTAGCCGACTTGCAAAAACAAATCAGTGAGTCCAGCCAGGATCAGGTGGTTGAGAAGGTCGCTTACACATGGTTTAACCGTTTTTGCGCTTTGCGGTTCATGGATATGAATGGCTACACGCGCATCCGTGTGGTCTCTCCTGTCGATGAAAGTCAGTTTCAGCCTGAAATCCTTGCAGAAGCCAAAGCAGGGCATATCGACGAGGAGATGGTGGCAGACTCTGTAAGTCAGCGCATCAGTGCCTTACTGTCGGGTAGTGTGGCAAGCCGCGATCCGCAGCAGGAAGCTTATCGACTGCTTGTCGTGGCGGCGTGTAACGATTTTCATCGCGCGATGCCTTATCTGTTTGAACGCATTTCCGACTATACCGAATTGCTCATGCCTGACGATCTGCTGTCCGGTAATTCCATTCTCGCCTACACCCGCGAAGCGATGACGCCAGATGCCTGTCAGGACGTGGAAGTCATCGGTTGGCTCTACCAGTTCTATATCTCTGAAAAGAAAGACGAGGTATTTGAAGGGCTTAAGAAAAACAAGAAAATTACCCCTGAAAATATTCCTGCCGCCACCCAGTTATTTACACCGCACTGGATTGTGCGTTATCTGGTCGAGAATTCGCTGGGCCGTCTGTGGATGCAGAATCATCCGCAATCAAGACTTGTGGAAAAAATGCCTTACTACATAAAACCAGTGGAAAGTGGGGAGTGGGAAGTGGGGAGTGGGCAGTGCGGTGCGGCAAATGAGCGGGAAGTTAACAGTGAGGAGAGTGATGATGTCGGTTTAGAATTATCGAGAATTGATCGTCTGGCAAAAGGCGATGGATCTGGTGGAACTGGTTTACCAGGCAACCAAGGGATTCCCAAAGGAGGAGCTGTACGGATTAACCAATCAAGTGTGCCGAGCAGCAGTATCGATTCCCTCCAACATAGCGGAAGGCCAAGCGCGGCGGTCGACAGCGGACTTCAAGAACTTTCTATCAATCGCGCAAGGCTCCAGAGCGGAAGTGGAAACGCAGATACTGATCTCACAACGTCTGGGTTACATATCTCAACAACAGGCCGATCAAATACTGATTCTGTCCGAGGAAATCAAACGAATGATCTATGCTCTCACAGCGAAGCTGGTTTAACTTCCCACTCTTCACTTCCCACTTCCCACTTGAGAATTTCCTCTCCTGAGGAAATTCGAATCTGCGATCCCGCTTGTGGCTCTGGACACATGCTCACCTATGCCTTCGATCTGCTTTACGCAATCTATGAAGAGGTTGGCATTGACCCGAACGAGATTCCAGAGAAGATACTCACGCACAATTTATTCGGTATCGAGATCGACGAGCGGGCCGGTGAACTGGCTGCCTTTGCCCTGACCATGAAGGCCCGCGCCAAACAACGCCGCTTTTTCAATAAAGGCATTCGTCCAAATATCTGCGTGTTGCAGCGCGTGAAGATCGAACAGAGTGATCTGGATGCCTACATAGTTGCTGTGGGGCGCGATCTGTTCACCGCCAACTTGCGAACCTTACTGAGTCAGTTCGATGAAGCTGATAATTTTGGTTCGCTGATTCGCCCCGTACCGTTGGACTTCGCCGAGCTACGCCGAGTTATTTCCGAAAAAGGCATCGGCGATGATTTGTTGCTGGAACATGTGCATCATGATGTGCTGCGAGTATTGGAACAGGCGGAATACCTGAGCCAGCGATATCAGGTCGTAGTGGCGAATCCGCCGTATATGGGTGGCAAGGGGATGAACGGGCGGCTGGGTGCTTGGGCTAAGGATAAATACCCGGACAGCAAATCTGATCTGTTCGCGATGTTCATCGAGCGCAATCTTGATCTCGTCGTTAAACAGGGTTCTGTCGGCATGATCACCATGCAAAGCTGGATGTTTCTGTCCTCCTATGAAAAATTGCGTTCCAATCTGCTCAACGACAAGACGCTGACTTCAATGGCGCATCTAGGCGCACACGCATTTGATAGCATTGGTGGAGAAGTGGTTTCCACAACGGCTTTCGTTTTAGAAAATGCCCATTATCCTGAATATAAAGGGGCTTATATTCGTTTGGTTGATGGAAATTCTGAGGCTGAAAAAGAAGCGATTCTTAGGCGGGTTATTCTATGATCATAAATCTCGAAAACCTCGGTATGGCCTACCGTAAAGCGAAGGTGGATCTCTATTACTCGACTCACGCGTCACTACTGGCAATCGCCGAATACGAAAGTGACCTTGCAAATAACCTACTGGCTTTACTAATCAAACTGAATGGGGATGATGAAGGCTGGATAAAGGAAGACGCCTTTTTGGGTGGATGGACTTATGCCCCCAAATCTATTACTACGACAATAGAAGGCAAGTCAAATGGAAATGGGCTGATTTTTTCTTCTCCAGCAGACGAGTGGCGCCACATTTGTGAAGTGGAATCCTCCGAAAAGCCAACGGCTGAGTTTCGTTTGATGGCAACGAATAGTCTTAACTTTCACGTCATGTCAACCTTATGGATGATGAATATTGGCCATAAATACGATGCAAAATTAACTGATTGTGCCTATGGCAATCGACTGCGTCGAAACCAAGATGGTGATATCAACCTACTGTCACTCGGCTCATTTTCACCCTACCTGAAACCTTTTCGCACATGGCGTGATAACGGGATTAACGCCATGAGCACGGCGCTGGCGGCGGATAAACATGTTGTTGCACTTACTGCCGATGTCAGCTCTTTTTACCATGAGTTGAATTCGAACTTCATGCTTGATGACCAATTTAATGCATTGCTTGACATTGAGCTGTCTCCAGTAGAACAAAAGCTTCACCGTTTGTTCATTACTGCACTGCAAGCTTGGGCACAAAAGACACCTCTTAAAAAAGGACTCCCAGTGGGTTTGCCGGCTTCTGCGGTCGTGGCTAATATGGCATTGATTGAGCTGGATCGCTTGGTAGAACAGCAGGTGGCACCTTTGTATTACGGACGTTATGTGGACGACATTCTGTTGGTAATGGAAAACGGTGCCAAGTTTCAAACTCCTGCCGAGCTTTGGCAATGGTTGTTCGATCGTTCAAGTGGAAAGCTTGGGTGGGTAGATGACAGCCATAAAAATGAAATTACGTTTCAGCCAAACTATCTGAGTGATAGCCAGATACGTTTTGCCAACGCAAAGAACAAAGTTTTTTTGTTGGTGGGAGAAACAGGAAAAACATTGGTGGATGCAATTGCGCACCAGATTTATGAGCGAGCCAGTGAATGGCGTGCTTTGCCGAGCTTACCATTTTCAGCCAAGCATGTTGCGACTGATCTAGTGGCGGCCACGCAAAGCGATGGCGAAGCAGCCGACAACCTGCGCAAGACTGATGCGATGACCATGCGCAGAGCCGGATTTGCGATCAAACTGCGTGACTTTGAAGCTTACGAACGCGATTTACATCCTGAAGCCTGGAAAGACCATCGCCATGCATTTTTTCGCGCCTTTGAACAGCATGTTCTCGTGCTGCCACATTTTTTTGAACTGGCTATTTATTTGCCTCGTGTGATCCGGTTGGCGACTGCGTGTGAAGATTTCGAGCACTTGCGTAAGATCATTGATGGGCTTAAGTATATCTGCCACAGTGTAGGTGAAAACTGTACGGCACGCATTAAGTCCTGTTCAGAAATCCATTCTTCAGAAGTGGTAGTTGAGCAGTGGAAAACCCAGCTTTTTAAAACCTTACATGACAGTATCATTGCCTCATTTCCGCCGAAGTTGTCAAAAACGGGGAAAGGTGCATGGCAGGCGCATATTCTCAACTCTGGTCTTAAGATTGGTATGCTCTCGATAAAGGAAATTCAGGCGGGACAGGCATGGCTGTTTTCTTATGATTTGGCACACATGCCGTTCCGCTTTATCGGCCTTCCCAAAGAAATGATCGCACAGCGCGGCATTCCAAATCGTAAAACGGTGAAATGTTTTGATAATGCTAAGCAATTTTTACCGTCAGCTATCATTGACGGTATCACGACGCTAGCAGCTTGGACAAAGTTTAAGAAAGATTTGCCTTGTGGTCTGCTGTTTGCAACCCGCCCTTTTGGCTTGGCTGAACTATTCGTCGTGGCTAAAGACCCCTTTGCAGATGCCGCTTATAAACTAATGCAAGCAGTGGTTTTAGCGCTGCGTGGATTCAACCTTAACGAGAAAACACCACGGTTTAATAAGGGAATTTTGCATATTCCAGATGGCGCTTTTCAGCCGAAGCTCGCCATTGCGGTTTCAAGCTGGCAAACACAGTACAGCACATGGGTGGCAGCGGTGACGAGATCGCCTGATCCTGACATTGGTCGCTATGCTCGATTGGCGCGGCTGGTGAATAGTGTTATTTCGCAGCCCAAAGGCACACGTTATTTCATTCTGCCCGAATTGGCCTTACCTGCACACTGGTTCATGCGTATTGCGCAAAAATTGCAAGGCCGGGGCATCTCGCTGATCACTGGAATTGAGTACCTGCACGCAGGCAAGGGGCGGGTGCGCAATCAGTTGTGGGCTGCGTTGACGCACGATGGGCTGGGTTTCCCTTCCATGATGATTTACCGTCAGGACAAACAACGTCCTGCGCTACATGAAGAGCAGGAGTTACAACGTCTTGCTGGTTTGGAAATGAAACCAGATCCAGGTAAGGCATGGAAAATCCCGCCAGTCATACAGCATGGAAAGTTTCGCTTTGCCATGCTGGTATGTAGTGAGTTAACTAATATCAGCTATCGCGCAGCCTTGCGTGGCGAGGTGGATGCCTTGTTTGTGCCGGAATGGAATAAAGACACTGAATCATTTAATGCACTCGTGGAATCCGCTGCGCTGGATATTCATGCCTACGTTATTCAATGCAATGACCGTCAATACGGAGACAGCCGTATCCGGGCACCCTATAAAAACAGTTGGGAACGTGATGTGCTGCGCGTCAAAGGTGGTATTGACGACTACTGCGTGACGGGAAAAGTTGACATTCAGTTACTGCGTCAATTTCAGTCCAGCTTCCGTTCGCCCAGCGGGCCATTCAAGCCGGTGCCGGATGGCTTTGAGATGAAGTTCGACAGAAAAGTGCTGCCCTGCGGAGAGTGAGATGAGTGATATGAAAAATGTCTTAAACAGTTCTGATCAAATGCCGGAGTCAAGTGAGTTGATAAATCGTGAATCCAAGGACGGTGCGGAGAAATATTTCTTTCGCGCTTCTGCCGCTGATTTTAGGAAAATTTCAGGCAGCCCGATTGCATATTGGGTCAGTGAAAAAATTCGAAGTATTTTCGAGGTTGAACCTTCTGTGGGGGATGTGGTTGAGGCTAAGCAAGGATTAGGGACAGGGCAGGACGCGAAGTTTCTCCATTTTTTCTGGGAAGTTTCCCGTGCAGAAATGGGATTGGATTTTCCTAATGTAAGCGATGCCTGGACTAGTAATAAAAAATGGCTTCCCTTGAATAAGGGAGGATCGTTTAGAAAATGGTATGGCAATCGTGAATACTTAATTGCTTTCGATAAAGAGAATAGAGATATTCTGAAAAAGTTGGGAAACCATCTACCGTCAGAGCATCTTTACTGCAAGCCATTTATTTCATGGTCAGACATTACTTCTGCAAACAACTCGTTCAGAAAATTTGAGCACGGATTCTTATTTTCCAATACTGGGCATTGTGCGTTCCCGAAAAATTCCACAGAGGAATCCATACTTCTCAGCTACTGCAATAATAAATTCGTCAACATGATGACGAAGATTCTGAATCCAACAATTCACTTTCATGTTGGGTATTTCAATTTGCTCCCATACCCATCTAAGATTACTGAGCGAAAAGAAAGGATTCAGAACCTAACAGAAATCCTAATTGCGAATGAAAAAATTGATTGGAACTCTTTCGAAACTTCTTGGGACTTCGAACAATCGGTGTTGCTACTAAGGGAAAGTCACCAATCCACAATAAGTGCGACCTACGACACGCTCAGTGCCAAGTGGTTCGAGACAACGCTAAAAATGCAAAGTCTCGAAGAAGAAAACAACCGTATCTTCATCGACGCCTACGGTCTGCAAGACGAACTGACGCCTGATGTGCCTTTGGAAGAAATCACGTTAACTTGTAATCCATATTATCGTTATGGAAAGAAAGCGGTGATTTCTTCAGTGAAAAGTGGAGAGTTGAAAGTGAAAAGTAATGATGTAGATGCTTCTCACTCGCCACTCGCTACTAACCACTTTCCACTCAACGAGGAGCTCGAAGAGCGACTAGTTGCAGACACGATGCGCGAATTTATCTCCTACGCGGTCGGTTGCATGTTCGGTCGCTACAGCCTCGATAAACCCGGCCTGATTCTCGCCAACCAAGGCGAAACGGTTGCGGACTATGTCCGCAAAGTGGAAAGTGGAAAGTTGGAAGTGGAAAGTAATGGTGCTGATGCTTCCCACTGTTCTTCACTTCCCACTTCTCACTGTTCTTCAACTTCCCAGTTATCCTTCGTCCCCGACGAGGACAATGTGATCCCCATACTGGATGGAGACTGGTTTACCGATGATATCGCGGAGCGCTTCCGCGCCTTCCTGCGCGTAACCTTCGGCGATGAGAACTACGAGGAAAACCTCCGCTTCATTGAGGATGCGCTAGGCAAGAAGGGTAAGCCGCTGCCGATCCGCGATTACTTCCTCAAAGAATTTTACACCGACCACGTCAAACGCTATAAAAAGCGCCCGATCTACTGGCTGTTCAGCAGTCCCAAGGGCAGTTTTAACGCACTGATCTACCTGCACCGTTATCGCCCGGATACGGTAAGTGTGGTGCTAAACGATTACCTGCGTGATTTCAATAGCAAGTTGACTGCTCGCAAGAGTCATTTGGAACACGTCAGCGTAAGCGGCAATGCGTCGGCGGGTGAAAAAACCAAAGCACTGAAGGATATCGAGAATCTTAAAAAAATCCTGGTCGAGCTGGCAGATTATGAGCGCGATGTACTGTACCCCTTGGCAACACGCCAACTTGAAATCGACCTCGATGATGGCGTGAAGCATAATTACGGACTGTTCGGCAGTGCATTGAAAAAGATTGTCGGGCTAGATGCGGCTGAGGAATAACCCATGAGCTTTATTCTGGAAACCCTATTACAACAAAACGAAGGCAAGACACTGGAGTTTAAGCGTGATTTGTCTTCGCCCAAGCCCCTGTTAAAAACACTGGTGGCCTTTGCCAATACAGCCGGTGGTCGTTTAGTGATTGGTGTGACCGACGATCATCAACTTGTCGGGGTTGATGATCCTCTGACTGAAGAGGAACGTATCTGCAACCTGATTTCCGATGGAATTTCGCCCCGGTTAGTACCCAATGTGGAAATGATCACGCTTGAAGGTAAAACCTTGTTGGTGATTGAGGTTTATCTGAGCAATTCACGTCCCCATTGGTTGAAGGCGCAAGGTGCTGAGTTGGGGGTTTATGTCCGGCTGGGTTCCACCAATCGGCAGGCTGATCGTGAGCTGATCGCCGAATTGCAGCGTTCAGTCGAGGGCATTGCTTATGATGAAATGCCGATGCCGGAACTTTCTGTCGATGAACTGGATTTAACCATCGCGCAAACATTGTTCGGCCATACTCGTTTGTTGGATGAGCAAGCTTTGCTCACCTTGAGATTACTCACGGATTATCAGGGGAGGCGGGTACCGACTAAGGGAGCAGTTTTGCTTTTTGGCAAGCGGCGCACCTTTCACTTTCCAGATGCGTGGATACAGTGCGGACGTTTTTTTGGCACTGAAAAAATAGATATTTTTGACCACATTGATATCAATGCCCCGTTGCCAACAGCCGTGGATGAGGTCATGCTGTTTTTGAAGAAACATGCGTTTCGCGGTGCTGACATGTCAGAGGTTCGGCGCAAAGATGTCTGGAGTATTCCACTCGGAATTTTGCGCGAAGCCGTCATCAATGCCATTGTTCATGCTGATTATTCCCAGCGCGGCTCACCGATTCGGGTGGTTTTTTTGGATGATCGCATTGAAATTGAAAATCCCGGACTGTTCCTGCCCGGATTAACCTTGGAAGACATCAAGCAAGGTACTTCTAAAATTCGTAACACCGTGATTGTTCGCGTTTTTAGAGAGTTGAATTTAATCGAGCAGTGGGGCACGGGAGTGCGGCGTATTTTTACTGAGGCACAAGCCCTTGGGCTTCCCGAACCTCAACTTATCGAGGTGGGAATGCGGGTGCGTTTCATTATTCCATTATTGGAGCCGATATCGATTCGAAGCGTTCAGAAGTTGGTCAATGAACAAGTCGAAGCACAAGTCGAGGCACAAGTCGAAGCACAAGTCGATATTGACATTCTTATCGCCTGTGCCGGCAGACCGTTATCATCGGCGGAAATTTCCAGCGTTTTAGGTCACAAGCAGCTGAGTGGAAATTTGCGTCAAGCGCTACCACGGTTAAGAAAAGTCGGGCTACTTGAATACACGATTCCAGACAAGCCAAATAGCCGTTTACAGAAGTACCGGTTATCATCGAAAGGGCGTGAATTGATTAGCAGGTCTGGCAGGAAAGATTAAATTGACCGGTCACCCTATCAGATGAAATCGGGGTGACGCCGTCCTCACTATTGAAATTAATGAGAATGCGGGGTGCGGCGTCCCCCCAATCAGGCTGGTCATGGAATACGGATCTTGAATAATATGTGGCAATACGTGAGTTGGAGTGCTAACGATGAAAATTAAATCCCTGAACCTGACCAATTTTCGAGGTGCGGCTGACTTGCAGCTGAGCTTCGATGATAGGCTCAATGTGTTTTTCGGTGTCAATGGTGCTGGCAAATCCACAGTGCTGGATGCGCTTGCCCTGATGCTTTCCTGGGCGATGAGTCGTATTCGTCATCCAGGATCATCCGGGCGTCCTATAGCAGAAGAGGATATAGCTAACGGAAAATCGAGTGCAGTAATCGATGTTGTCTGTTCTACTGAAAGCGGGCAATTTGAATGGAAGTTATCCAAAAGTAAGCCGGGCTATGTTGCTGAGGAAAAAAGCAATTTTAGCGCGCTTGCAGAATACGCAAAGTCGATTCAAGCCCGGATTGTTGAAACTGAAGCACAATGCAACATTCCCTTGCTGGTACATTATCCGGTGAATCGTGCTGTGCTGGATATTCCATTACGAATCAATGGGAAGCATCGCTTTAACCTGCTCTCGGCGCACGAAGATGCATTGAGTGGCGGCGCTAACTTCCGTACATTCTTTGAATGGTTTAGAAAACGTGAAGATTTGGAAAATGAAAACCGTAAATATCAAGATGATTTGATTAAGCCTGATGACTATTGCTATCCAGATCCTCAACTGGAGGCAGTTCGTCGCGCGCTTTCGCAGTTCCTGCCTGAGTTTTCTAATCTTACAGTGCGCCGCAACCCCTTGCGTATGGAAGTGGAAAAGCAAGGGAGGCGACTTTCCGTCAATCAGTTGTCTGATGGCGAAAAGTGCATGATCGCCCTGATCGGTGATCTGGCCAGACGACTGGCCATTGCTAATCCGACTCTGGCAGATCCCTTGCAGGGTAGTGGTGTCGTGCTGATCGACGAGATTGACCTGCATCTGCACCCCAAGTGGCAGCGCCTCGTCGTTCCTGGTTTGCTGGAAGTTTTTTCCGGCTGCCAATTTGTCATTTCAACTCACTCACCTCATGTCATCACGCATGTGCAGCCCGAATCCCTGTATCTGCTCCGTCAGACACCGAAAGGAATTGAAGCTGAGAAGCCGCGTGAATCCTATGGTAAAAATGTAGATCGTATTCTTGAAGATTTGATGGGGATGGATACGACCAGACCAATTTTGGTAGATGCCGAGCTGCGTACGGTGTTTCAAACGATAGACAATGGCGAGTTGGATTCAGCAAGAAAGTTGATCGAGGCGCTCAGAAAGTCTATCGGAAATGATCCTGAACTCGTAAAGGCGGACGTATTAATCCGCCGTAAAGAGATCCTCGGCAAATGAAGTACATCATCAAGCAGCAGGAGCCGCAAGCGTTTTCGGAATGGAAGGCGATGGCCAGTGAAGACTGGCAGCCAACTTACGGAGAGCTGAGTGGAAATGTCAAACAGAGCGTCAAACAGACACTCATGTCGGAACAGGGCTACATCTGCTGCTACTGTGAACGCCGACTGATAGATGGCGATTCCCACATTGAACATTTCAGACCACAAAACGACCCGCAAGTCGATCCGCTGGATTATGCGAATCTGCTGTGCTCCTGCCAGAACAAAATAGAAAAAGGTGAGCCGCGTCATTGCGGAAATTTGAAGAATGGTTGGTTTGACGAACAATTACTGATCTCACCATTGAGTGCTGATTGCGCGGAACGATTCGCCTATTCAGGTGATGGAAAAATAAGGCCTGCAAACCCTCTGGACAACTCCGCTCAGGTGACGATTACACGGCTTGGGCTAGCTACGCCAAAAATAAATGCCTTGCGCTCAAAGGCAATTGAGCCCTTTCTTGATGATGACTTAAGTGTAGCGGAGATGAAACAGTTTGTCGCAGCTTATCTTCAGAAAGACGGACAAGGCAGATTTGGCGAATTTTGGACTGGCATCCATTATTTGTTCAGGGGGGATGCAATTTTATGAGTACGAGGATTGCACAGGCACTGACCAAGAAATTTGAAAAATCCCGCATTGTCTTCTGGTACGACACCAAGCAGGAGTTGCGTGCCGATTTTGAAGCGCTGGCATTAGCTGATGTCGAGAAAATTGAAATCGTCAACAACGAGCTGGGCATCAAGCATCTTATTTTACGGGATCAGCCGGACAGTAAATTCCTGCTATTCAAATCAGGCCCTCAACCTGCTGACCTGGATAACTGGTTGCTGGATGTTCAATTGGCTCACGGTGAGTTTCGAACGGATCAAGTTGCCTTGTGGCTGGCAGAGCTGGAATTGGGGCTGGAGTTTGTCGATGTCGTTCAGGCACATGCGGAATTTTTCAATTCCACCAAGCGAATTGCTTCACTCAAAACACTGCTAAAGAAAGACGACACTCAAGGTCTTCTTCGTTTGAAAATGCTCGCTGTCTGTGCCGGTAGCGATGAACGTCTGGATGCCGTATTGGAACATCTTTTGTTAGCGCTATCTGAAGGTAATGAGGATAAGTTTAAACTCATAGCCCGGTGTGATCTGCATAAGATGCTCTGGGAATTGATGAAACGTGCCTATGGTTATGAATCAGACACGCCGGGTCTGCGTGATTTTGTGGTGGAATTATTTAAATCCTGCCTTGCCATGTCAATACAAGGTGCGGTCAAACTGAGCAACGATGCACTGGTATTTTTGAAACGCTGGAAAGACAGCCGTCAGTTTCAATCGAGCTTTGAGTCCCTGTCGGCAGAGTGCGCCGAAATTTTGGGGTTGGAGCAAGAGTTCAGTAAGCGCGATTTTCGTGATCTCATAGCGGTGGATTACTTCAGGCTGATTGACCAAAAAATCATTTCGGAATTGGTTCAGCAAATTATGGTTCGTACCGTCAGCGCCGGTGAAGTCGCATTGTGGGTGCGGCAACGCCGCCAGGGACACTGGTATGATGAGTTTGCACATCTGTATGGTGCAGTTGAAGTAGCGGCTGAATTTATCCGTGCGCTGGATGAGGCGACACTGACGATGGAATCATTGGCGGACGGCATTCAACGCTACAGCCAATCCTGGTTCAGGCTGGATCAACTCTACCGGAAATTTATCTACCATGTCAGCAGTGAGGGGCAGGCATCCCTTATGAACGGGTTGACTGAGCAAATCGAAAATCTCTACGCTAATAATTATTTGTTAAAACTAAACGACCGCTGGCAGGTGTTCGTTGATGCAGCCAAATTTTGGGATGCACCACCGGTGCCATTGCAACGTGACTTCTTTAATAAGTGGGTGCGGCCATTTTTAGAGAAGGATAATAAGGTTTACGTGATTATCTCGGATGCATTTCGTTATGAGATTGGTGAAGAGTTACTGACGCTGATTCGGCAGGAAGATCGTTATGAGGCCAGCATCGAAGCGGCGATGTCCATGCTGCCGAGCTATACCCAGTTAGGCATGGCTGCATTGTTGCCCAACAAAGAGTTAACTCTGACGGGCGATTCTGCCGCCAGTACCTTGGTCGATGGGCAAAGTTCGCAAGGTACGCCGAACCGGGAGAAAATTCTAAATCTTGGTTCTGGCAAAGCCGGTGCCACTCTCAAGGCAGACGACTTCATCAATATGGATAAAGAGGAATGCCGCACATTATTACGCAATAATGATGTGGTCTATATTTACCATAATCTGATCGACTTCACCGGCAAGCGCGATTCCGAGGAGCGCGTATTTGAGGCGGCTGAAAAAACATTGGAAGTTCTCATCCGGCTAATCAAAAAACTCACCGGTGCGAATGCAAGTAACTTGCTGGTGACAGCGGATCATGGTTTTATCTATCAGCATCGGCCTATTGCCGAGAGTGACTATCTGAGTGCCGAGGTATCAGGCGATGAAATTCTGTATCGAGATCGGCGATTTTTTATCGGGCGAGGCCTGAAAGAGAACAGTAGCCTTAAGTCGTTCACTTCCGAACATCTTGGGTTAACCGGCAACATTGAGGTGCAGATACCAAAGTCCATCAACCGCCTGCGTCTGCAAGGTTCGGCGAGTCGCTTTGTGCATGGGGGGGCTTCGCTGCAGGAGTTGGTTATTCCGGTCATCAAAATCAATAAAAAGCGGCAGAGTGATTTGTCTGTGGTTGAGGTCGATATTTTGCGCGGTGCCAGTTCCACGATTACCTCGGGCCAATTGGCGGTGGTGCTGTATCAAGCACAGGCTGCGACTGAAAAAATTCAGGGACGAGTCCTGAGTGCAGGGATTTATACACAAGCTGGAGATTTGATTTCAGACAGCCATGAATTGAGATTCGATCTGACGTCAGATAATCCGCGTGACCGTGAGATGCCGGTGCGCTTTGTGTTGAGCCGTAAAGCTGACGAGTGCAATGGTCAGGAGGTGATATTGCGCGTGGATGAAAAGTTGGCGGGTACCAGTCACTATAAGGAATACAAGTCGCTACGCTATATGGTAAGGCGTTCATTTACCAGTGATTTCGACTTCTAGGGAGCAAGCGTTCTGTGAGTACACTTGACCAAAAAATAAACCAGTATTTTGCTGGCTTGGTAGTAAGAAAAGACCTCGTCAAAACGGTTAAAGGCAATGCAATTGTGCCGTCCTATGTGTTGGAGTATTTGCTGGGTCAATACTGTGCCACCAATGATGAGCCAACTATTCAGGCGGGGATCGCGACCGTTAAGGAGATCCTGGCAAAACACTATGTTCACCGCAATGAATCGGGATTGATTCGCTCGATCATCAAGGAGAAGGGTCGCCATAAAGTGATCGATCGGATCAGCGTGTCGCTGAATGAAAGCACTGATGCGTATGAGGCAGAATTTGCCAATTTGGGCATCAAAAATGTGCTGGTGGATTCAGCTACGGTAAAGAAGCACCCCAAGTTGCTCGTCAGCGGTGTGTGGTGTCTGGCAGACGTGGAATATTTTTATAGCGAAGATAAAAATGCTAGCCCATGGATTATGGGCACGATCAAGCCCATCCAGTTGTCGAGCTTTGATATGGAAAGTTTTCTAGCCGCTCGAAAACAATTTAGCACAGATGAATGGATAGATTTACTTATTCAAAGTATGGGTTTTAATCCGGATATGTTTGGAAAACGCTCTAAGCTCATACATTTAGTGCGTCTAATCCCGTTCTGTGAGCGTAATTACAATCTGGTTGAGTTAGGTCCTAAGGGTACTGGAAAGTCACATATATATTCGGAGTTTTCTCCACATTGTATTTTGAACTCTGAAATCACAGTAGCTAAGTTATTTGTACATAATGGAACGGGCAAGCTGGGTTTAGTGGGTTACTGGGACGTGGTTGGTTTAGATGAGTTTGCAGGGAAACAAAAACGATTCGATAAAGTACTTGTCGATACAATGAAAACATATATGGCAAACAAGTCATTTTCACGAGGTGTGGAACCGCTGGGTGCGGAAGCTTCGATGGTGTTCATAGGTAATACTCAGCATACCGTGCCACACATGCTAAAGCATGCCGACTTGTTTGATCCATTGCCAACGGTGTTTCATGACTCAGCTTTTCTGGATCGCATCCACAGCTATGTTCCAGGGTGGGAGGTGGATATTATCCGTGGCGAGATGTTCTCTGATGGATATGGTTTTGTTGTCGATTATATCGCCGAGATATTGCGTTCTCTACGTAGTCAGGATTTTTCTGATCGGTACAAGCAGCACTTCACGCTTTCGCCGGATATTTCCACTCGGGATCTGGATGGCATAAACAAGACTTTTTCGGGGTTGATGAAGATAGTCTACCCTGAAGGGGCTGCGAGTAAAGAAGAGATCGAAGTGCTTCTGCGCTATGCTATGGAGGGAAGAAAGCGGGTTAAAGATCAGTTGATGCGTATCGACACCACTTATGACGCTGTAAATTTTACCTACAAAGACAATGCAGGCAAGAAATTTTCAGTGAAAACACTGGAAGAGATTGAGTATCCCGATAACTACTATCGCTATATAGCCAATCCTGCCGATGAGGCTGGGCACAATGAGAATGCCTCAACAGATATAAATTTCACACCGATGAAGGTTGGCAAGGTTTATGTGGAAGAACTCACAGAGCAGCATTTGAGTTTTCAGGAAAATCAACGCGATGTTTCATTCGATGCCTTGTTTGGCAAATATTTCAAGGGCGCAAAAGAAATCACCCTGACTGATGCCTACATTCGCCTGTTCTATCAGGTGCGTAATCTGATGGAGCTACTGGAAACGGTGGCGAAATTCAAAGGAAAAGAGGACGAGGTTAAATTTCATCTCATCACCAAAGAAGATGAGTTTAAAGGCTTGCAACAGCGGGAGAATCTGGAAAAAATCAAGGAAACAGCCGCATCGGTCGGTATTCAGTTTTCATGGGAATACGACGCCACAGGAACGATTCATGCGCGCCACATTATGACTGATCATGGATGGAAAATTCTGCTGGATCGCGGTATCGACATTTTCCAGCAATACGATATGAACGATGCTTTTGCCTTCGTAAACCGTTTGCAGCAATATCGTCAGTGCAAGGCATTTGAAGTGACGTACATTAAAAATCAATAAGTTAAAGTAGGATTTGGCAGAAAATAGGTGAATTGTACTAATGGCTGCGGACACCGTTACGTAATGCGTCCAGTCCGATAGTAAAATGCTATAAAAATACGAGATGGGGTTTGTGATGAAAGGTTGGCTGTATGTCATTTCCAATAAGGCTGTCTCCGGTTTGGTCAAAGTCGGAAGCTCTCCAAAAGATCCAGTAGTTTACGCCGAAAGTCTCGAACGCTCCGGATTGCCTTATCCGTACCTGCTAGGATATGAAGCACTCGTATCCGACATGGCCGAAGCAGAACGCCTGGTTACATCCGCGCTTGCGGACAGGGCACAAGGAAAGGGCTGGTTCAAGTGTTCGGTCACAGAAGCCGTCAGCGAAATCACGACTGCGATGGGAAAAGCAGTGCTTATGGAAAGCAGGTACGACAGTGCAGCCATTGCTGATCGTTGGCGTGCAGAAGTCTCCAGTTTCGATCCTACGCAGCGTGCTAACGCACTCTCAGATCCTGGATGTCCATTGAATCTTCTAAAATTCGCCATCGAACATGAGGAGGACGAGACCGTAATCCTGCCGCTCATCAAAAATCCCGCTGCAAAGGTTCTGCAAGTCGAACTAGCGGATTTGGTCGACCGCTGTTCCGGGAATGAACGCCTCATTGCGACAATAGCAAAGAATCCCGCGACTCCACCGGATGCGCTCTACCGTATCCTTAAAGCTGACCCTACAGAAGACATTTTGCTTGAATTATTCCGTAATCCTTCGTTCCCGGAAGAAGGCTTTGAGGATACGGCTTGTAATTACTACGAAAATGTATACATTTACGAAGCCGTCTCCGTTCACCCTAACTGTCCTACTGAATTACTTGCAAATATCTGCTGGCTATCTCCAAATCTTCGAGAAACAATAAGATTACACGCCAATTGGGACGAATCAGCATTCCTGAATCTACTTCATCGGGAATCAAAAGATTGGCCAGACTGGGTAGCAGAAGACCCAATTTCTGCGGAAATGATGCGCGCGCTTTCTCGCTCCCCTTTTCCTGCCGTTGTTCAGGCCGTAGCGAGAAATACAAAGTGTCCGGCAGATCTACTCATCAGCTTAGCCAGCAGCGAATGGAGAGAGGTCCGTGCAGCAATAGCGGGGCGGCAGGATTGTCCCGAAGAGGTAATTCGCCAACTCGCTGAAGATGGCGCGGCGGAAGTGCGCTGTGCAGTACTTGAAAATCCCCGCTGTCCGCATGATCTCCTTGAGACTTTCGCATCCAGTTCACTATACGAATGGCGGATTATCGTGGCCGAGCTCGAGAAATGTCCCGAAGATATTCTCGAACGACTCAAACGGGATCCAGAGCCTTCTGTCAGGAACGTGGCAAACAGGAGAAATACTACCAATTTGAAGGCGTCTACGAAAGGCAGCCCCGAATCTACGGAAACCATCGAAGTCATCAGGGAACGGTTCCGCCAATTTGTCCGAAGGACGCTCGGAGCACTTATCGATGAATCCGAGCTGCTTCGCCTGGCTTCATTACCGGCGAACGAAAAGGACGCATTTATCGAAGAGTTTCCTAGCCATGCGAAACAGTTGGCTTTATTTGAGAAACACTTATTGCCGAAACTCCAATCCGCAGCCGACTAAAGGAAATAATGGGCGGCGCCAAATGAGTTACTCGACACAAATACAAGAGCGGTTTTTATAGTAAAAATTAGGGTTCTATGGCAAGAAGTCGGCATGCCCCGCACAAACAACTCAATTTACAAATTGTGCAGCCATCGCAGGTAGAAGCATGTTTTTACGTAAGCGTCCAGCCGTTCCATCTTGAAGTCGTTGGCGAAAGCTAAGAGCATAGCGTCCACCTAATTTAAGTGGACACTATCATGAGCACTACGAATTCTGCGTCACGCCGACGCACGTATACAA
>CAIWRI010000135.1 GCA_903915035.1 uncultured Nitrosomonadales bacterium
CACCGCAAAACTCAACGGCATCGAACCATCTGCCTGGCTAAAAGATACGCTGGAAAAACTTCCCGTCTGGACCATGCGCCGCATCGACGAACTTCTGCCAATCAAACTAACAGCATAGATTGACTAACTCGAACAGGTGAGCTAGACGGACGGATACGATTATTCAAACGATCAAAACGCTTGATCCCGTTGTTTTGCGCGATTCCAGATTACGGTGAGCTTGCACTGCATCCTTTAAAGCATAGCTTTGATTGACGTGAATTTTCACCTTGCCAGAGCTAACCACATCAAAAAGTTCTGCCGAGTTTTCTTCCAGCAAGGCTTTTGTTGCTATAAATGTAGCAAGCGTAGGCCTTGTGATTAACAACGAGCCTTTCTGTGACAATATCGACAAGTCGAATGGAGGAATCGGACCTGATGACGCACCGAAGAGCACCATAAGTCCGCGCGGACGCAAACAATCTAAGGATTTCATAAACGTGTCACGCCCCACGGAATCATAGACCACAGCCAGCTTTTCTCCTCCGGTAATTTCAAGTAAACGCGCCTGAAAATCTTCACGCGTATAGATTATCGGAAAATGGCAGCCATTAGCTTTGGCCAGAGCGGCCTTTTCTTCACTGGACACGGTGCCAATCACCGTCGCACCGAGTGCGGCAGCCCATTGACAAATGATCAAACCAACACCTCCGGCAGCGGCATGAATAAGAATCGTGTCGCCCGGCCCGACCTTGTATATATCCCGTATCAAGTAGCGTGCTGTCATGCCCTGCAACATCATTGCTGCGGCAGTCTTGTCGCTAATGGTATCCGGAAGTTTAACCAGGCGGTCCGCAGCAATTATTCTTTGCTCCGTATACGCTCCGAGCACGGATGCATAGGCAACCCTGTCTCCCTGTTTTAGATGGCTAACACCTTCTCCGACTAAATCAACGACTCCTGCCGCCTCCATACCAGGCACAAATGGCCTCGGTACTGGATACAGCCCGGTCCGGTGGTAGACATCAATATAATTTAGCCCAACCACAGTTTGCTTTATCCGCACCTGCCCTGCCTCAGGAGTACCGATTTGGGTTTCTTCCCATTGCAATACCTCCGGGCCACCAGTTTGATGAATTTGAATTGAATATGTCATAAATGAATTCTTTCTTGATTTTCTATCACGAGGGTTGATAAGCTTAACGGTCGAACGGTTACCCGGCAAGTTGAAGCCGCCAGCTTTAAGCCACCCGGCCGGCCCACTGAAACTGGCGAGTAACTCGGTCATATTCACCGGTTTATATTGTACTGATCAGGCATAGTCCGAATTATGCATCATGATTGCATGAAGGTATCTACTGTCACCAAGAGAGTAACCCACCATCCAGCGTTTACTGACCACAATGCAACGCATCTTATAGCCTAACATGGTGAGAGCAACAGGAACGTGATTGAAAAACAGATGAAATAACTCTACTCTCGTAAAAAGCGGTATATCAAGACGTATAGTATTTTTGTGATTATCACGCAAGTTATCAGATAGTCATGATTTATCCTCAATATCAGTACTCTGCAACCCCACTTCGTACGTGACAACCTCGGATACGAGCGATTTTTGCGGCATCTAAAAACCGATTCTGAAACTCAATTCGTAGGCTAACCCAACAGACGAAACCAACATGGTGGCAACCGGCTGGCTTAGCTCGCTCGAATTTGGGAGCACGGATTCAAGATAGTTATTTTGTTAGTGCCTGCGAAAATGCATCCAGCATGGGCTGAATGACGCTACGCTTCAATTTGAGCGCGGCCTGATTGACAACCAGACGCGAAGAAATATCACTGATATGCTCAACCGCCTTGAGATGGTTGGCTTTAAGCGTATTACCGCTGCTCACCAGATCAACAATCACGTCAGACAATCCCACCAGCGGAGCCAATTCCATCGAACCGTACAATTTAATCAGATCGATATGGACTCCCTTGGCAGCAAAATGCTCGCGCGCTGCCTTGACATATTTGGTCGCCACACGCAGGCGCGCACCTTGTTTCACCGCGGACTCGTAATCGAAATCATTATGCACCGCCACCATCATGCGGCAACGTGCGATATTCAAATCCAGCGGTTGATACAAACCTTCACCACCATGTTCATTCAATACATCCTTGCCCGCCACACCGATATCCGCCGCGCCATATTGCACGTAGGTAGGAACGTCGGATGCACGCACGATAATCAACCTGACATCAGCACGGTTGGTATCCAAGATCAGCTTGCGTGAAGATTCCGGATCCTCCAGCGCCGTAATGCCTGCGGCTGCCAGCAAAGGCAATGTCTCTTCAAAAATACGGCCTTTGGATAATGCAATGGTAATCATGTTTTTCACTGTAAGTGGTAAGTTGTAAGCGGGACGGCGAAGGGGAGAAGGGGAAAGAGGGAAGGGGCAACCTGCTTCTTACTCACCACTCTCTACTCACCACTCCCTGGCTCAATTGATTCTGCGTATCTTCGCGCCCAGCGCAGAGAGTTTCGCCTCGATATGTTCATAACCACGGTCCAGATGATAGATGCGATCGACGATGGTTTCGCCTTGAGCTACCATCCCGGCAATCACAAGGGATGCGGATGCGCGCAAATCGGTCGCCATCACGGTCGCGCCCTGCAAGCTCTGGCAACCCTGAATCACGGCGGTATTGCCCTCGATCTCAATCTGCGCTCCCAGACGCTGCAATTCCTGCACATGCATGAAACGGTTTTCAAATATGGTTTCAACCACAATAGCGCGGCCATCTGCTATCGCATTCAAGGCCATGAATTGCGCCTGCATATCTGTTGGAAACGCAGGATAGGGTGCGGTACGTACGTTGACAGCACGCGGTCGACCGTCCATGGATAGATTAATGCGGTCATCTTGCACGTTAATCATCGCGCCCGCTGTGCGCAATTTTTCCAATACGTTGTCCAGAGTATTCGCACGACTGCCTGTGAGTGTAATGTGCCCGCCTGTTGCTGCCGCTGCGACAAGAAAAGTCCCGCTCTCGATACGGTCTGGCATCACGCTGTAACGTGCACCGTGTAGTTTATCGACACCTTCAATCGTTATCTTATCACTGCCCGCACCTGCAATTTTTGCACCCATCGCGATCAGACAGTTCGCCAAATCCACCACTTCAGGTTCGCGTGCTGCATTTTCCAGCACCGTGACACCCTCTGCCAGCACGGCTGCCATCATCAGATTTTCCGTGCCGGTAACGCTGACCAGATCAAAACAAATTTGCGCTCCGTGCAGTCGGCGCGCGGTAGCATGAATATAACCATGTTCAATGTGGATATCCGCACCCATCGCCAGCAGACCTTTGATATGCAAATCAACCGGACGAGAGCCGATTGCACAGCCGCCGGGCAAAGACACTCGTGCTTCACCAAACCGCGTCAGCAACGGTCCCAACACCAGTATCGCCGCACGCATGGTTTTCACCATATCATAAGGCGCTTCCAGCTTATCGACCTGAGCGGCATTAAAGGTGTCGGCTTCGATTCGCACCCCCATCTGCTGCAACAGTTTAACCATGGTTTTGACATCATGCATGTCAGGCAGATTGGCAAGATGCAACTCATCCGCAGTCAAGAGACTTGCACACATGATAGGCAGCGCAGCATTTTTGGCGCCGGAAATTTTTACTTCACCGTTAAGGCGATAACCGCCTTGAATTGCTAGTTTTTGCATAAAATTATAGTGAGTAGTGAGTGGTGAGCAGTGAGTCGTGAGTGGCGAGTCGTGAGTCGTGAGTGGCGAGTTGTGAGTGGCGAGTACAATTCCACTTACTACTTACTACTTACTACCTACTACTTACTACCTACTACTTACTACTTACTACTTGCTACTTACCGTTTTTCTCCCATTCTTCCGGTGTGTAGGTTTTCATGGACAGTGCGTGAATTTCGCCCGTCATGCGCTCGCCCAGCGTTTTGTAAACCAGTTGCTGGCGTTGAATGCGATTCTTACCGGCAAACTCTTGACTTACCACCACCGCCTCAAAATGCTGCCCGTCGCCGGTAACGGTTAAGTGCGCTGTCGCCATATTTTTTGCGATATCTTGTTGTATGCTTTCAGGGGTAACCATAATGACTTTCGTTGATTGTAAGCCGGATTAAATCCGATATTAAAGAGGGCAGAAAATACAACTTACTGAGGCAGCATCTGAGCCACACCATACAGATTAGCAAGACTCAATAAGTCCGCCGGTATATTTGCAACTTGCAAACTGTGCTTATTTGCCTGCGCCGCCCTGGACCAGGCCAGCAACATACTTACCGCTGCCGAATCTACCGATACTACTTTTGCCATATCTACCAGCAAATCCCCGTCAGACAGAAGCTGCAAACCAGTTTTATACAGTGCCGTCACCGTCGCCATGGTCAAGTTGCCACTGAGCATCAGACGTTCGGCTTGCATCTCAATCACTTTGCCTCAGCCTTCTGCACCTTATCTGCATTCATGCCGGATAATTCCTTGATCAACCCGTCTACGCCCGACTGCTGTATGGTGGATGCAAACTGACTGCGATAATTGGTTACCAGACTCACCGCTTCAATCACCACATCGTAGACTTTCCAGCCGTCAGGCATTCTTTCCATCCGGTAATTCACCGAGGTCGGTTGGCCACCTGACTTGATAATACGGCTGTACACCATAATATCGGTATCCGTCGCCGCGAGTTTCAAGGGTTTAATCTCAATTTGCTGGTCGTGATACAGGGTAAACGCATTCGTATAAGTGCGCACCAGCATATTGCGAAATTCCGCGACCAGAGCCTTTTGCTGCACAGGGGTTGCCTGATGCCAGTATCTGCCCATTGCCAGTTGCGTCATGTGAGTAAAATTAAAATTAGGCAGCACCTCCGCATCGACCAGTGCCAGAATTTTTTTCTGGTTCTCCGCCTTACTGCCGGAGTCCTGTTTAACGATTGTCATGACGTCCTGCGCCACGCTCTTGATCATCACATCGGGTGCGACCACCTCCGCATTTGCAACGCCTGCCAGACACATTATTCCCAACGCCATTAAATATTTTTTCATTATCATTACTGCTCCTATTTAGCTGCTTCCGAGGCTTTGCTATACATAAACTTGGAAATCAAATCTTCAAGCACCATTGCAGATTGCGTCTGCTTCATCAGATCGCCGTTTTTCAGCATCGCCGTATCTCCACCTGGTACCAGACCGATATATTGTTCACCCAGCAAGCCCGACGTCAGAATATTGGCAAAAGTGTCTTTGGGGAAAGGGTAACGCTTATCAATGCTCATCACCACGTCAGCTTCGTAACGTTCAGTATCCAAAGAGATGGACGTCACACGGCCAACCAGCACGCCTGCACTCCTGATTGAGGCTTTGGGTTTTAACCCGCCGATATTCGAAAAATAAGCATGTACCTGATAGGTATCGGATACGTTATAAGTTCCCAGGTTTCCGACCTTCATTGCCAGCATCACCAGCGCGGCGATGCCTGCCACTACAAACATCCCTACCCATAAATCCAGTGTCGTCCGTTCCATCTGTCAAGCCCCTCTGAACATGATTGCAGTCAATACAAAATCCAACATCAAAATCGCCAGCGATGAAGTGACCACTGTGCGAGTCGTCGCACCCGATACCCCTTCCGCCGTCGGCGGCGCATCAAATCCTTCAAACAGTGCAATCACCGTGACCACGACGCCAAACACCAGGCTCTTGATCATGCCATTCATAATATCCTCACGAAAATCCACCGCAGCCTGCATTTGTGACCAGAACGAACCTGCATCCACGCCGATTTGCACCACACCGACCAGATAACCGCCGAAGATTCCTACCGCACTGAACAAGGCCGCCAGCAGCGGCATGGAAATAACGCCTGCCCAGAAACGCGGGGCAACGATACGCGCAATCGGATTGACCGCCATCATTTCCATCGCCGAAATCTGCTCGGTTGCTTTCATCAGGCCAATTTCAGCAGTCATTGCGGAACCCGCCCTGCTGGCGAACAACAGCGCTGCCATCACCGGCCCCAACTCCCTGACCAAGCCTAACGCCACCATCACCCCTAACGCCGATTCAGAACCGTAGCGTTTAAGCGTCTCATAACCTTGCAACCCCAACACCATACCGACGAACAAGCCCGCGACAACGATGATGATCAGCGACATCACGCCACTTGAAAATAATTCTTTTATAATCAAATGAAAACGTCTGAAACTATTCCCTGAATAGAGCAAGGTGAGAAAAAAGAAACGGGACGCCACACCAATACGCCACACTGCGTTGATGATGCGATGCCCGATTGCTCTGATTGTGTTTACAACTCCCATCATGTCAGACCCGTAAATTTAATGCCTGGCGATAATCAACACCGGGATAATGAAATGGCACCGGCCCGTCCATCTCGCCGTGCACAAATTGACGCACAAAATCTTTTTCCGAAACACGCAACTCGGCAGGCGTACCTTCTGCAACAATCACGCCTTGCGCCATGAAATAAACGTAATCTACAATTTTCAACGATTCCTGAATGTCATGCGTGACAATAATCGAAGTCGCGCCCAGCGTATCATTCAAACTGCGAATCAGGTCTCCGATGACTGTCATTGAAATCGGATCAAGTCCGGCAAACGGTTCATCATACATGACCAGCACCGGATCGAGCGCCATAGTGCGCGCCAAGGCTACACGCCGCGCCATTCCGCCTGACAACTCAGAGGGCATCATATACTGTGCACCGCGCAATCCCACTGCGTGCAGCTTCATCATAACTAGATTATGAATCAGATCTTCCGGTAAATCGGTGTGCTCGCGCATTTGAAAGGCGACATTATCATACACTGACATATCAGTGAACAAGGCACCAAATTGAAACAGCATACCCATTTTACGCCGCATCGCATACAAACCATCCTGATTTAGCTCATGGATATTCTGCCCGTCAAACTTAACGTAACCACGATCCGGCTTCAAGGCGCCGCCGATATGGCGCAGCAATGTAGTCTTGCCGCAACCGGAAAGTCCCATGATGGCAATCAACTTTCCTTTCGGAAACGTCATATTGATACCCTGCAAAACAGGGCGTTTATCATAAGTAAAGTTCAGATCGCGAATTTCAACTATAGCTGGTTGTGACAAATTTGAATTCCCAAGGGCTAGGCACGCATTCTAAACGATTGCATCCTTTTTGCTCAACTATTAGACGCAATTTGACTTTCCGGCATGGCAAACAAACGCTGCAGACTGACATCAGTGCTTTGCTCAAGCTGTGCGGCACAAGTGGCCAGCCATTGCTTCAACGGGTCATCAATTTCAGCCGCCAGCAATACACTTTTGTCCAACACGAACAAATGCAGCAACTCTGTGGCACGAATATGACCGGTCTCTTTCAGCATAATCCAGCCCTGCCCCTCCGCCTTGCAAACCAGACCGGCACCCGCCAGACGATCCATAATCTCTTCCAGGGTATAAAAACCCAAATGCAATAAACTCGACAATACCGGAATGGTCATGACCACCCCCTGCTGCATGCCGACTGACATCAGTTTCAACACCCGCAACGCATCCAGCAATTGCACCACTGCCGGAAGATAGCGTGATTCCGGCGTGCGCCAATATGGCAATGAGGCCGCCACTACCGCACCCAACAAGATCATCAGCCAGGAAAAATATATCCACATCAGGAATATCGGCACACTGGCGAATGCGCCATAGACTAATTTATAGGTCGGAAAATGGCTGATGTAAAAGCCAAACACCTGACTCATGGATTCAAACAATACCGCAGCGACGATACCCCCGATCAATGCGTGCATCATCGGCACATAGCGATTAGGCACGATGCGGAACAGCAGCGCAAACGCCAGCGTGGTAAACAACACGGGCAAGGCTTTGAGCATACCCACACCAAAAATCGGGATATGCCGGGCATAACCCATGGACAATCCGACAAGCCAGGAAGTCAACGACAGACTCGCGCCCACCAGTAATGGCGCCAGCGTAAGTACCGCCCAGTAAACAATCAGGCTTTTGAACACAGGACGCGACCGGTTGACCCGCCAGATGGTATTAAAGGCCTGCGTAATGGTCATCATCATGCTCATCGCCGTCACAGCCAGAAATATCACCCCCACCGCGCTCAGACTGCCCGCACTTTCAGCAAACTGTTCGGTGTAGTGCGCAATCATCTTGCCTGCCGTTTCCGGCATCAGGTTACCCAGCAAGTAGCTTTTGATCTGCGCTGAAAAATCCTGAAATACCGGAAGGGCGGAAAACATGGCCAACGCGATTGTTATCAAAGGCACCAGCGACAACAAGGTCGTGAAAGTCAGACTCGCAGCGATCTGCATACAGCGATCCTGTTTGAAGCGTTCCGCGACAAAGCGGATAAATTTTTCTACATCCTGACTATTGTTATGCATGCCGGTGTTGATTCGTTATAATCCGGCACATGATAACCGACAAAGAAATACTGGTGCTGTATTACAGCCAATACGGCGCGACACGTAAAATGGCTCAATTCATCGCACGCGGCATTGAAACCATACCCGGCGCAATCGCACGCTTGCGCACCGTGCCAAAAATATCCGCCAACTGCGAAGCTATCGAGCCTGCCATTCCCGATACCGGCGCACCTTATGTAACGCTTACTGATCTTGAAACCTGCATCGGCCTGGCCTTGGGCAGCCCGACACGATTTGGCAATATGGCAGGCGCGATGAAACATTTCTGGGATGGCACGGGCGGGTTGTGGATGAAACACACCTTAGTAGGCAAACCGGCAGCGCTGTTCACCTCCAGCAGCAGCATGCACGGCGGGCAGGAGTCCACACTACTGACAATGATGTTGCCGTTATTGCATCACGGCATGCTGATCACCGGCATCCCCTATTCAGAACCTGAACTTGCCAGCACGACAAGTGGCGGCACACCCTATGGCGCAAGTCATGTGGCAGGATTGACCAGCGACCTGCCGATCTCGGATACCGAGAAAAAACTGTGTATGGCACTTGGACGCCGGCTTGCTTTAACAGCACTCAAATTATCATCCTGACCGGGCACATAAAAATTTGCACAACCTTACATTTATATGCATAATGCTCGGCTAGCTTATAAACCCCATGCGCACGCCCGCCGCATAAAATTACCTGCAAGGAAGAAAAATGAAAGCAAATACCCATCCCGATTACCATGACATCACCGTAACCTGCAGTTGCGGCAATTCATTTGTTACCCGTTCAGCCATGGTTAAGTCCACGCTGGGCGTTGAAGTCTGTTCTGAATGCCATCCGTTCTATACCGGCACACAGAAAATTGTTGATACTGCCGGTCGTATTGACAAGTTCCGCCAAAAATATGCAACAAAAGCTGCTGCTTAAGAACTTCCTGTAAGTTTTTTGCTAAAGCAACGGGCAGCTTACGCTGCCCTTTTTTTTAGCTGCATAAAAGCGGTATCCTGCACCTTGTTATCTGCGAGCTGATTTTAAACCATGTATTTTATCAAGCCCACCGACCCTCACCCGATTACACCAGCCACCGCTGTAATGCTGGGTTTGCTGTGCCTCGTCTGGCTGTTAACCGGTCTGGTCGGGCACGATCCGTGGAAACCCGAAGATGCATACAGCTTTGGCATCGTCTACTCGATGCTGCAAAGCGGTCACTATCTCGTCCCCACCCTGGCAGGCGAGCCGTTCATGAGCAATCCGCCGCTGTATTACTGGACAGCGGCTCTGTTTGCCAAAATACTCTCCCCTTTGCTGTCATTGCACGATGGCGCTCGCCTTGCCAGCGGTTTTTACGGTGCATTAACGCTGCTGTTTCTCGGTCTGACAGGGCGAAAACTATACGGTGAGCATCGCGGCTGGGCTGCCGTCATCATTCTCATCGGCAGCTTAGGCATGCTGGTACGGGCGCACCAGATTATCACCGACATGGCATTGCTCAGCGGCATCGCGATGATGCTCTACGGTTATAGCCACAGCCAGGTACGCGCAGTGCGCGCAGGCTTCTGGATCGGCACCGGCACCGGCATCGGCTTCATGGCCAAAGGCTTCATAGCACCGGTGGCCTTGATTCTGATCGCAGTGCTGTTACCCGCATTGTTTCGCAACTGGCGCAAGCGTAATTACGTGCTTAGCATCGCCATCGCAGCCTTGTTTGCCCTGCCCTGGCTTAGCATCTGGCCCTATCTATTGCATCAGGATTCAGCTAAGCTATTCCACGAATGGGTCTGGTCACATAATATCGGTAACTGGCTGGACTACGCCAAAACAGGACCGGGTACGGACGCGCTATATTACCTGAAAAATCTGCCCTGGCTGGCCTGGCCCGCACTTCCTCTGGCAGCATGGGCGGTATGGCGCGAGCGCAAACACCTCACGCAGCGGGATGATATGCAGTTGCCGCTGGTCAGTTTTCTGGTGCTGTTCGTGATTTTAAGCCTGGTGCCCAGCATCAAGGAAGTGTACGCACTGCCCATGCTGCTGCCGATCGCGCTACTGGCCACCGCCTCACTCTCCATGCTCAAACGGGGGGCTGCCAACGCACTGGACTGGTTTGGCCTGATGACATTTGCACTGATTGTGCTTTTGCTATGGTGGGGATGGGCGGGCTTATTGCTGGATAACCACGCCAAAATCACCTTGTGGCTGAAAGACTACCAACCGGGTTTCGAACCCGTTTTTCAAGTTACGCCCTTCATCATCGCGATTCTCTCCACGCTGGTGTGGCTGCTGGTGGTCTGGCGTGTAGGACGCTCAATGCGCCGTGCGGTGTTCAACTGGGCATCAGGTATTACGCTGATCTGGATATTGGCCATGACACTGTGGTTGCCCTGGCTGGACAGCGGCAAGAGTTACCGCGGCATGGTCGCATCGCTCAAGCAATCACTGCCTGCCGAATACAACTGTATCGCCCGCAATACCGAGCTAGGTGACAGTCAGCGCGCCATGTTGCACTATTTTGGCGACATCATCACCCGCCGTGATCCGGCACGTTACTGCGATTTACGCCTGATTCAGGGCACCAAGACCTCCAAACCGCTGATGGATGCTTCCCTCTACGATAAAATATGGGAAGGCAGCCGCAAGACCGACAAGAATGAACAGTATCGGCTGTACCGGGCGATCAAAAAGTGAAAGATAAAAAGTTAAATGTCTGAAATAATCGTTGCAGCAATTTATAAATTTGTTAAGTTGGAGGATTGCGCGTTGCTGCGCGAACCGCTACAGGCGCAATGCGATGTGCTGGGCATCACCGGCACCTTGCTGCTGGCGACTGAGGGCATCAACGGCACCATCGCAGGAACACGTGGCGGTATTGCTCAGCTATTGGCCTATTTGCGTGCTGATCCGAGGCTAGCCGATCTGGAACACAAGCAATCGACTGCTGAATTCCCGCCTTTTTATCGCATGAAGGTCAAACTCAAAAGTGAAATTGTAACCATGGGTGTGCCGGGTATTAACCCCACAGAACGGGTAGGACAATACATCAAACCGGAAGACTGGAATACACTGATCAACGATCCCGATGTCTTACTGATCGACACACGCAATGATTATGAAGTCGACGTTGGCACTTTCAAGGGCGCCCTTGATCCGCGCATCAGCACTTTCCGCGAGTTCCCGGACTACGTCAAAAAACATCTTGATCCTGCGAAAAAACCGCGCATCGCTATGTTCTGTACCGGTGGCATACGCTGCGAAAAAGCCTCCGCCTATATGCTGGAACAGGGCTTTCCCGAGGTCTATCACCTGCAGGGTGGCATTCTGAAGTATCTGGAAAAAGTACCTGCCGAGCAGAGTTTGTGGCAAGGGGAATGCTTCGTGTTTGATCAACGCGTGGCTGTAGGACAAGATCTGGCGCCCGGGCATTATGAGCTATGCTATGGCTGTTCACGCCCGATCACCTTAGCGGAAAAAGCTCATCATCACTATCAGGCGGGGATTTCCTGTCCGAAATGCTATGACAGTCTCACGCCTGACAAGCGCGCTGCCGCAATGGAACGGCAAAAACAGGTCACGCTGTCAGTCAAGCGCGGCGAAAAACACATCGGGCGGAAAAAACGCCGGGTTGAAAGCGCGGATTAGCCCCCCATCCGCTAATCCCTTTGTACCTAATTATATTTTCGGCGTTGCACACACCACGTCCGCATTTTGCGCGCGATGGCGCAGTGCATGGTCGATCAGCACCAGCGCCAGCATCGCTTCGGCAATCGGCGTTGCGCGTATGCCGACACAAGGATCGTGACGGCCATGCGTTTCCACCATCACAGCTTCCCCCTGCAGATTAATCGAACGGCGCGGGATACGGATACTGGAAGTGGGTTTGATCGCCAGATGCGCAACGATATTCTGCCCGGTTGAAATACCGCCTAAAATACCCCCTGAATGATTCGACAGGAATCCGTCCGGTGTCATTTCATCACCGTGAAAGCTGCCTTTTTGCGTCACACAGTCGAAACCATCGCCGATCTCCACCCCTTTAGCCGCATTGATACTCATCAGCGCATAAGCAATTTCGGCGTCCAGCCTGTCATAGACCGGCTCACCCCAGCCCACCGGCACATTCTCAGCCATGACGGTAAGCCTGGCTCCAATCGAGTCACCGGATTTACGCAAACTGTCCATGTAATCTTCCAGTGGCGCGACCAGCGACGGATCAGCTGCAAAAAACGGATTGTCATTCACCCCCTCCCAACTCTTGAACGGCATAGCCAGTTCACCAAGTTGTGAAATATAACCGCGAATCACCACGCCATAACGCTCAAATAACCATTTTTTGGCTATCGCACCGGCCGCCACCCGCACTGCCGTTTCACGCGCAGAAGAACGTCCGCCGCCGCGATGATCACGGAAGCCGTATTTTTGCGTATAGGTATAATCCGCGTGTCCGGGACGAAAGGTCTCGCTGATATTGCCGTAATCTTTACTGCGCTGATCTTCATTGCGGATTAAAAGGGCGATCGGCGTGCCGGTGGTCCTGCCCTCGAAGATGCCGGAGAGAATTTCCACCGTATCCGATTCGCGCCGCTGCGTAACATGTCGCGAAGTCCCGGGTTTGCGTCTGTCCAGTTCATGCTGTATGTCTGATGCCGAAAGTATCAGACCCGGCGGGCAGCCGTCCACTACACAACCGATCGCCGCACCATGCGACTCACCAAACGAGGTGACGGTAAAAAGAAGTCCCAAGGTGTTACCTGACATAAGCAATCCAGTCGAAAAGATGCACGAATAAGGCGGACAGTTTAACATAGCGCTACTGCTCATTGAAAAATGAGCGCATTCCTGAAGACTTGCGTGAAAGCCCAACTTATTGATACGAGGAAGACAAACATGGACGGGTTTATTGATACCCACTGCCATCTGGATGCGGCCCGGTTTGACGAGGATCAGGCCGCATTACTGCACAACGCCCGGGTAGCCGGCGTGTCTCGCATCGTAATACCTTCAGTAGCACGCGCCGGCTTTACCGGTGTCAGCCGCCTCTGCCGGAAATATCCTTGCTGCCACCCCGCTTATGGCATACATCCGCTGTTTGTTAGCTCTGCAACAGCAGAGGATCTGCTTGTACTGCGCGAGTATTTACGCGAGCATCAGGCAATTGCCATCGGTGAGATCGGCCTGGATTTTTTCATTGACGGCCATGATCAGGCACGACAGGAATATTTTTTTGCAGCGCAGCTCAAGCTGGCAAGTGAATTTGCTTTGCCAGTATTGCTGCATAGCCGCAGCTCAGTCGACACCGTACTCAGACATCTGCGCCGAAATGAGCTATGCGGTGGCATTGCCCATGCCTTTTCCGGCAGCCATCAACAGGCAGACGAGTTCATCAAGCTGGGCTTCAAATTAGGCTTTGGCGGAGCTGCGACTTATCCGCGTGCCACGCGCTTGCGCGAACTGGCTGCCAGCCTGCCGCTCTCCTGTATCGTGCTGGAAACCGATGCACCCGATATGAGCCCTGAATTTATAGCGCGCGGACAGCCAAACAAGCCTGAATATCTGCCGCGCATTGCGCAAATTCTGGCTGATTTGCGTGGCATAACCCTGGCCCAATTAGCTCAAGCGACCACGGCAAATGCAAACGCAGTCCTGCAGCTGCACCAGGCCATTGCATAAATAGCGCGAAAAGAATGGCGGTGCCTTGTCCACAGTTTCTGTGGATAACTGTGTGGGCGACATTGTGGACAGCGCCCTCAAGACATTGTCTTTATAAGCATTCATACCGTATGCCTGTTTTTTCGCGTTTAAAAAAATTAAAAGTTGAGCACTACCCAGTTCATACCGGCTAAGCTGCCCAGAAAAATGCACAGATGCACCCCGCCCCAGACCAGATAACGACGAGATAATTTTGCCAGCGTAAGATTGCTGATCAGAAACAACCTGCCGTCTTGCGGCCGGCCTATCATCAGCACATCAGGAATAGTCTGCAGTTCACGTTGCAGCTTAGCCACTTCAAGCCCGGCTGCATCGCGCACCTGTTGCCACTCATTCATATCCAGCATGCCGTCCTTATTCAGGTCGAAGCGCCTGAGCAGCGCAGGCATGTCCAGCTTCCAACTGGCCAGCAGCGTTTTGGTTTCCTCGTTACAGTTGAATTCCCATGTGCAATTTTTGGTGCGAAATTCGCCAAGAACGTAAATTTTATCCCCCGCCAGCAATTTCCATTCCGTATAACGATGATTATCCAGCGTCCAGCAATCGCAATGACAAGTGGAAATTTCTGCCTGCTCAGGATCAACCACGCAGACACCGCTCTGGTCACGCAGCAAAAATGAATCATCACTCTCGCCTTTATCCTCGATTTTCCAGTCTTTTTCGGCATCGCGCACCTCGACGGTATAGCGATACCAGAGACAGGGCATTTTTTTCAGCTGGCTGAACACAGGCTGTTCGCCAAATGTTACGCCACGCCCGGTCAACTCCACATAGCCTTGTGCGGCGGAGGCGACTTTTGAGGCGGGCGTGTCGCGGATTGCGCGTAGCCGGTTCAGATTGGACAGCCAGGCAAACAGGCTGATAACGGCGATCAGCGCCAGGCAAAACAGCCAACCGTTCTTCGACTCGAAGTACAGGCCGAAAAACAACAGCAACAGCTCTGCGCCAGAGGCGAGAAATTCGGCATACCGGCGACGCAATGAGATGAATATCACGGAAATTCCTGACAGACTACTTAAACAGCGCTTTCATGTCGATATCAGTTTTTTCACCGGAGGAGAACTCCAGCAGCGAAGCTGTCTGATACCGGAACATATTGGCAATCAGCGCGGCGGGGAATTGTTCGATGCTGATATTGTAGATATTAACTGCCTCGTTGTAGAATTCGCGACGATCCGCAATGCCATTTTCAAGGCCGGTGATACGTGCTTGCAACGGCATGAAGTTCTCATTGGCTTTCAAGTTCGGATAGGCTTCGGCAATCGCAAAGATTCCGCCCAGACCTGCCCGCAACCTTCCTTCCGCCTCGCCCAATGCCGCCATGTCCTGCGTCTGACGCGCTTCATGAACAAGCGATCTTGCTTTGATCACCCTTTGCAGGGTGGACTGTTCGAACTCCTTGTATTGTTTGCATACTTCTACCAGCTTGGGCAGTTCGTCATGACGCTGCTTGAGTAACACATCAATGTTTGCCCATGCTTTGCTCATCGTATGCTTGATATTGACCAGATGGTTATACAGGCTTACAGCATAAATCAATGTTGCGAGCGTGATGCCTGAAACAATTAAACTGCTCATGATGGGGGACCTTTTAAACGGTTAAATAATCAGCATGTTATTCGCGCAGATTTTAGCTTGCGCCAGTCGGGTCATTGTCGGCAGCAGATTCAATCCGGTTTCTTTTTTCAAAATTTCGGCGTTCAGTTTCAGGTCCTCCAGGCTGATACTCACCTGATCGCCTTCGGCTGCAAAGGCGATGGTGTTACCGCTCTCGCAAGAAGGGAACATCAGCCCCCTGTCCTCAAAGGCATTGAGAATATGCGTAAAGCCACCCAGCACGCCTTTACTAAGCCCTAGCATATTGACAGCCATAATGCCCTGTTCGGTGAGGCGACTGCGGCAGGCCTGATAAAACGGCAGGCTGTTCAACTGTCCGGGATGCGCGTGCTCATTAAAGCCATCCACCAGGATTAAATCAAACTTCTTATCCGTGCCAAGAATAAAATCCGCCCCGCAGCCTATCACCAGATGGATGCGCTTGTCATCTTCGGGCAGCTTGAAAAAATGCCTCGCGGCGGCGACCACCGCAGGCTCAATCTCAACGATGGTCAGATGCGCATCGGGGCGATAGCGATACAGAAATTTGGTTAGCGATGCCGCGCCCAGCCCGATTAGTAATATTTTGCGCGGCCAGCGCGTTTCTTCGCGCAGCAGCAGGGATGCCATCATTTCGCGGGTGTATTCCAGTTCCAGATTCCACGGACGGGCAATGCGCATCGCGCCTTGTACCCAGCTTGAACCGAAATGCAAATAGCGCACACCGGCTTGTTCAGAAATGTCGATAGGGGTAGTCATAGTGGATAGTGGATAGAAAAATTGTGATTTAATGACTGATCCACTGATGCAAAAGCCGGCGTGCCGCATCGGTCAGTTCAGTCGCGGTCATGCCGATGGCGGTTTGTTTAGCGAGTTCATCTCCCGCAGCGCCATGCAGGTGCACTGCCAGCAACAGCGCATCGTCAACGTTTAAACCCTGCGCGATAAAGGCCGCTATCATACCAGCCAGCACATCACCCATGCCGGGGCCGCTCATGCCGGGGTTGCCGGTATTGTTCACAAACAGTCCCTTGCCGGTAGCACACAGACTGTTTGCGCCTTTTAGCACGACTGAGCAGGAAAACAGTCGGCTTATTTTTTGTACGGCGGCGATGCGGTTGGCTTGAACGTCTGCCGTATTGCAAGCTAACAGGCGGGCAGCTTCACCCGGATGCGGGGTCAATATCGTCGGATTTTTTCGGGCAACAGCCAGTTCGTGCAAGTCGGGATGAGCCGCCAGCAGATTTAACGCATCCGCATCGAGCACCAGGCTGGCCGTACTCTCTAACACCGCTGAGAGCCATCGCTGCGCTGACGCATCAATGCCCATCCCGCAACCAATCGCAATTACATTAGCATTATTGTAGGGGTGCGATTTATCGCACCCTCCGGCCTTATGCAGCATCAGTTCCGGCTGGATAAAGTCCACCGCCGGCGCGTTGTCTGCCAGCAGCACAACATGCACGCAACCCGCACCCAGTTTGAGCGCGGCACGTCCGGCCAGCAACGCCGCCCCTGTCATGCCGGAGGCGCCGCCTACGACAGCTAGCGTGCCGAACAGTCCCTTATGGCTGTCGGACGGGCGTCTTGGCACCAGTTGCGAGACCTCGTGCCGGGTGATGATAAGTGGATTCATAATGGATAGTCAGCTTGACTTGATGGCATAGTATAATCGCGCCCCGAATTTTATTCTCACCGTCATGTTTAAAATCTCTGTCGGCAGTTCAGCTTTATCCGCTTTTCGTCTTAAAAAATTGCATGCCGCATTGAACGCGTTAGCGCCCGATGTTGTCCTTAATGGCGCGCGCCATTGCTATTTCAGCGCGCTGCAAGAGGAAACCCTCAATGATGCGCAAACCGGCTTGCTGGATCGTGTACTGGGTCTGACAGCACAGGAAACTGAACCTGCCGGTGAAGTAATCCTGGTTGTGCCACGTCTGGGCACGATTTCGCCCTGGTCGACCAAGGCCACGGATATCGCGCAGCATTGCGGTTTAACCGGCGTTGCGCGCATCGAACGCGGCGTAATTTACTACCTCGAAGGCAAGCTGGGTGCTGCCTTGAGCGTTGCTGAAAAAATCGCCGTTTTGCCGTTGCTGCATGATCGCATGACCGAGTCTGTGCTCTCATCCATCGAAGATGCCGCAGCAAAGCTCTTCCTGCATGGTTCGCCGCAGCCTCTGGCGACCGTGGATATTTTGCAAGGCGGCTGTGATGCACTGGCTTTGGCCAACCGCGAGATGGGATTAGCCTTGTCCGCTGACGAAATCGAATATCTGGTTGAAAACTTCCAGAAGCTGCAACGCAATCCCACCGATGTTGAACTGATGATGTTCGCACAAGCCAATTCCGAGCATTGTCGTCACAAGATTTTTAATGCCGACTGGGTAATCGACGGTGTGGTAGAAGAGATGTCGCTGTTTGGCATGATACGCAACACCCATAAAGTCAGCCCGACCGGCACGGTAGTGGCTTATTCAGATAATTCCTCGGTGATCGAAGGCGCATCCGTTGAGCGTTTTTATCCGCGCAGCAATGGCGCTTATGCGTTTTCCGAGGAGCTGACGCATACCTTGATGAAGGTGGAAACACATAACCATCCGACCGCAATAGCGCCCTTTGCCGGAGCCGCGACAGGTTCGGGTGGCGAGATACGCGATGAGGGTGCTACCGGTATCGGCTCACGCCCCAAGGCAGGTCTGACTGGGTTTTCAGTGTCGAACCTGAACATTCCGGGTTATGTTCAGCCCTGGGAAGTGTACGATGCTGCCGTAGCGACTTACGGTAAACCATCGCGCATTGTCACGGCCTTGCAGATCATGCTGGACGGCCCGTTAGGCGGCGCGGCATTCAACAACGAGTTTGGCCGGCCTAATCTGACGGGTTATTTCCGCACTTTTGAAGAGCAGGTCGGCGGCGAGATGCGCGGCTATCACAAGCCCATTATGCTAGCCGGTGGCGTGGGTAGCATTTCTGCTATCCACACGCATAAGCACGATCTGCCGGTAGGCGCACTGGTCGTGCATCTGGGCGGGCCGGGCATGCTGATCGGACTGGGGGGCGGTGCCGCATCCAGCATGGATACCGGCAGCAATGCCGAAAATCTGGACTTCGATTCAGTACAACGCGGCAATCCCGAGATGCAGCGACGCGCGCAGGAAGTGATCGACCGCTGCTGGCAGTTAGGTACGGATAATCCCATCCTGTCCATCCATGACGTAGGGGCCGGCGGCATGTCCAATGCCCTGCCTGAGCTTGTACATGGCGGCGGGCGCGGTGCGACATTTGAATTGCGCCGCATTCCACTGGATGAGAGCGGCATGTCGCCCAGGCAAATCTGGTGCAATGAATCTCAAGAGCGTTATGTGCTGGCAATCGCACCGGAACGTCTGGAACAGTTCAAATCATTCTGCGAACGTGAACGTTGTCCGTTTGCGGTAGTTGGCGTGGCCGTTGCAGATGATCAACTCATTGTTCACGACACTGAATTTGACAATGACCCGGTGAACATGTCGCTGTCGGTATTGCTGGGCAAGCCGCCTAAGATGACGCGCAATGTTACCCGCGAAACGCCAACACTGATTCCCTTTGATACCGCATCGCTGGATTTAAAGGATTCCATCGAACGCGTATTGCGCCTGCCGGCGGTCGCAAATAAAACTTTCCTTATCAGCATCGGTGATCGCACCGTGGGCGGCATGACCGCGCGCGACCAGATGACAGGTCCCTGGCAGGTGCCGGTAGCGGATGTGGCCGTGACCTTGATGGGTTTTAACACGCATCTTGGCGAAGCCTATGCGCTGGGCGAACGCACCCCGCTGGCACTGGTCAATGCGGCGGCTTCCGGACGTATGGCGGTAGGCGAAGCGCTCACCAACATCGCAGCGGCCCGTATCGCAAAAATCGGCGACATCAAGTTATCCGCTAACTGGATGGCCGCCGCAGGTCATCACGGCGAAGATGCCGCCTTGTTCGATACCGTTTATGCCGTCGGCATGGAACTATGCCCTGAGCTGGGCATAGGCATACCGGTCGGCAAGGACTCCATGTCGATGAAGTCGACCTGGACGGATGGCACAGACAACAAATCCGTCACCTCGCCGCTGTCGCTGATCGTCACCGCCTTCGCACCTTGTGCGGATACGCGTAAAACGATGACGCCGCAATTGTCAGCCGATGCTGACAGCACACTACTGCTGATTGATCTGGGCTGCGGCAAGAACCGCATGGGCGGCTCGGCATTGGCGCAAGTGTACAAGCAGGTAGGCGATACCGCGCCGGATGTGGACTCTGCTGCGCAATTGAAGGCCTTCTTTGAATTAATCCAGCAACTCAATCTGGACGAAAAACTGCTCGCCTATCACGACCGCTCGGATGGCGGCGCGTTTGTGTCCTTGTGCGAAATGTCCTTTGCCGCTCATATCGGCTTGAACATGCAGCTAAGCGATCTGCCCGGCGACACCTTGAGCGCGCTGTTCAATGAAGAGCTAGGTGCGGTAGTGCAGGTGAAAAACAGCAATCTGGCTGATGTATTGCAACGGGTGAAAACCGCAGGATTGCTTGTGTATACCATTGCCACACCGAATCCTGGCGGCTTAATCAAAATTTGTCGCGGCGATAAGCTGCTGTTCAGCGACACCCGCGTGAACCTGCAACGCAGCTGGTCTGAAACGACTTATCAGTTACAAAAACTGCGCGACAATCCTGCTTGCGCAGAAGCCGAGTTCGACGCGCTGCTGGATGCGACTGACCCCGGCTTGCATGTGAGTCTGACTTACGATATCAACGCTGCGCCCGCTGTCATGCGCAGCCGCCCGAAAATCGCCATTCTGCGCGAACAGGGTGTGAACGGTCAGGTGGAAATGGCGGCGGCGTTTGACCGTGCCGGATTTGCCACGGTGGATGTCCACATGAGCGACATCCTCAGCGGGCGTGTCACGCTGGCAGATTTTAAAGGAGTGGCGGCCTGCGGCGGCTTCTCCTACGGCGACGTGCTGGGCGCAGGCGAGGGTTGGGCGAAATCCATCCTGCTCAATACAAGAGCGCGCGATGAATTTGAAGCATTCTTTAAGCGCACCGACACACTGGCACTGGGCGTATGCAACGGCTGTCAGATGATGAGCAATCTGCACGAAATCATTCCCGGCGCGCAAAACTGGGCGCACTTCTCGCGCAACCTGTCAGAACAATTTGAGGCGCGTTTCGTGATGGTGGAAGTACAACCCTCAGCTTCGATTTTCTTCGACGGCATGGCGGGCAGTCGCATGCCGATTGTAGTCGCACACGGCGAAGGCTATGCCGACTTTGGTACGGAGGCGAAGTTACAAGCGGCACTGGTGACTTTACGCTATGTGGATAATCGCGGCACGCCTACTGAAACTTACCCTCTGAATCCGAACGGCTCACCGCAAGGCATCACCGGTTTGACGACGCCGGACGGACGTTTTTCCATCATGATGCCGCATCCGGAACGCGTGTTCCGCGCGGTGCAAAACTCATGGCATCCGTCAGACTGGCAGGAAAACGGCGCCTGGCTGCGTATGTTCCAGAATGCCAGGACGTGGGTGGGATAATTTTTTACCGGAGGCAGCCCGGTGGCTGGTTACTTTTTCTTGCGTCGCCAAGAACAAGTAACCAAAAAGAAGGCGACCCCGGTTTACCGCGCCGCCAGTCTGATGCCAATCTGGCGGCGTACCCTTGATAGTCTGCAAACAGCGGGGCTGCGGAACTCGCACGATTCGCGTTGCGGCCACGTGCTCAAACAGTCCTCGCCCAACAGCACCGCCATTTTCAGACTATCTTCGGCGGCGCACAGGGGATAAGGGTGACATGCGCCGGGTTTCTTAGTGAACATAATTTACGACTGCGCCCCCTTCAATTTCAAGGAGCTTGTTCGTAACATCAGTGAATATCAGCGAACGATTTGACTTTCCGGCAACCCAATGCCGTGCGGGTTGTGATAAAAATTCACCAAACGTCTAATCCAACTCATGTATGATTGCTCCGTTCGCCGACTGTTTCGCCCGGATGCGTTCACGCGCAGCAGCATGGGTGCATGAACTGCCAGCAGGATGGCTTGATATGTCAAATCTATTGTCAATGTAAAATCAGCGGGTTGCAGTATATCAGGACAGCTTATACAGAACACTATCCTGCATACATTTAAATAGTTCTGTCTACTTAACGTTATACGGCTCGCGAATATTGCAAATTTGGAAGAAAGGAAAGACTATCCTAATGGACTCTCTCAATCGACTAACAGCGATGGGCTTCATTGAGTGCGGTGAATGGGTCGCCGATGAAGACCAACTTGTGTCGAAGCTTCTCAAGTGTGCGGATGCTCAAAATATCCTATACGCTTTTGTTGTTGACGACGCTGTCAAGTACATAGGTAAAACTGTACAAAGTCTCCGCGCACGCATGCAGGGCTATCGCACTCCTGGCCAAACGCAACTTACAAATGTTCGAAACAATCAAAATCTTCGCGACGCCCTCGGCTCTGGGCTCCGCGTGGCAATCTATGTACTTCCCGATAACGGACTCCTGTATTACGGTGGGTTTCATGTAAATCTAGCCGCAGGACTTGAAGACTCGTTGGTGCGCGAACTACAACCGCCATGGAACGGTGGGAAAAAAGACAGCGGCGAACCACCGCTTCCCGATGTCGCCGTATAACAAATCGTTGGACGCGAGCGGTCGGAGCGTATTTCTCAACTTGATTCGTCCGGCGATGCTTGATTGAATTTGCGCCGCCGCGTCAACTAGATCGTTATGCATTTCGGAAAAGGTGATGGTAATTGATGCGATTGAAGAGCCAAATAAATTATAAATAACTCTTTTCAATTTATTGGTTTATAGTAGCCGCGCGCTCCAAAATTCAGGAGCTTGCAAGTCCGCAGCAGGCCGTCTCACGTCCCGCACTGCCGTGGCAATGTCCGCCGCATAGCGAAACTGGTTCGCACATACCGGCGGCAGGTCCGAATGGCGGCGGTGGATGTTCCAGTGGCACCGGAAACAGTCCAGGTGGAGCCGGAAGAGGTCCGGACGGCTCCGAAAAATCTTCCGCCGAAAAACTGTTTTTTAATTTAAAATCAATAAGTTAAACGAATAATTTTTTAAACATAGTCCGCTATAAACCATTTGACGTCTGCGACAGACCGAATACAGTCTGCAACAGGCCATTAGAAGTCCGCAACAGACCAGTGAACGTCTTAAACAGACCGAATAGAGTCAGATATAGATAAACAAGGTCTGAGACAGACCGAATACTGTCCCGGACAGACCATTCGAAGTCCGCGACAGACCGAATACAGTCCGCAACAGACCATTTGAGGTTCGACACAGGCCAGTGAAGTGCAAAACCGTCCGATTGAATCATGGCGCGGGCAATGAAAATCAGCAGCATGGAATTAGTAACTTAATATCAAGCAGGGCAATGTTACACTCGCATCAAATCAAGGCGAATATCCGATTTTAAATTCTAAATTTAATTATTCAAGGAGATTGCAATGCCTAAAGCCAATTTTGTACCCGATGCGGATCATGATTTTATGGTCTGGTTCGGCCATCTTATTACCAACCTGACGCCTGACATGCACAAAATGGCAGCCCCCTAAAAGTACAACTCAATGGTGGACCCCGCTGATGTGTATCCCCTCAAAGTTTGTTAACAGTAAGCTTCCATTGGCCAAAAGACGCGCCAGAGGCTACAGAAATACGGGCAACTTTATCAATATGATTTACTTCTTATGCGGAAAAATGAAATTCAGCAACCCACTCTATTTCACCTAGAGCCAATAATTTAATGGTGGATGCCCTTTTCAGCCAGCCTACTTGTAAATTCGTGTCTAAGGTCGGGGATAATTGGGCACAGACCACGCTTTCACCTTATATTCAAAATAGTGGTCTGGCCCTGATTTGCTACTATCGCTAGCATAGTCAGAATCCGCCCCACGCGCTGCTTATAGTGGGCTAAAATCCAATTTCTGAAAAAATAGACGATAAAAATGGAAAAAGATTTTTGGTTGAGACGCTGGGAGCGTGAAGAAACTGCTTTTCATCAGGGCGAGATTAACCCTTATCTGCGGCAATACTGGGAAGAATTGCATCAGCCTTGCGGCGGCGAAATCTTTGTGCCGCTTTGCGGCAAAAGCCTCGACATGTTGTGGTTGAGATCGCAAGGCTACGATGTGCTAGGCGTAGAGTTAAGCTCAGTCGCGGTGCAGGCGTTTTTCGAAGAAAACGGTTATGTTCCGAAGCTCAGCAAACATCAGCGTTTTGACTGCAGTGAAGCTGATCGTATGCGCATCCTGTGCGGTGATTTTTTCGATTTAAGCCGGGATGATCTGGCTCGGGTACACGCGGTGTATGACCGGGCGTCGTTGGTGGCCTTGCCGCCGGCCATGCGCAAGCGCTATGTACAACATCTGGTGAGCATCCTGCAACCGGCAACACAGATATTGCTGGTGACTTTCGATTATCCGCAAAATGAAATGTCCGGACCGCCCTTTGCCGTATCTGCAGCAGAAGTCGATGAACTGTACCGGGATTTCGCGGAAATACGACTGATAAAAAAGGCCGATGTGCTGGCGGACAATCCGCGACTTGTAGCGCGTGGCGTCAGTCGCCTGCACGAGAACATCTTTGTACTGACGATAAACTAGCGCCATCGCCCCCTCACTGTTATGAGAGGGCGATGCGGTTTAGTGTGGCGTCATGCGTTTAATCAAGCCATCTTTCATGATGAACTGATGTTTCAACGCACCCAGCACATGAATTGCGACCAGCACGAGCAGGACAGTTACCAGTGTTTCATGCACCGAATGGGCAAACACATGCTCATAAACGTCCTTACCCGGCAACAGCTTCGCATCGCCTGACAATAAAGCACGACCTGCATCGCTGGAGAATACCGTCGCAATACCACTCAACGGCAGCACGAACAGCAGGGTATAAAGCAGGTGGTGCACGCCCTTGGCGACTTTATCCATGGGCGTATTGCCTACCGCTTTTGGCACACCATCCTTACTGCGGAAAAACAGACGCAGCAGCGTCAATAACAGTACCACACCCCCCGCGACAAGATGAAGCTGATACGCGGCTAAAGTCGCACTACCGGTATCGGTTAACTCCGACAGACTGTCGCCCAAAAACCAGGCCGCGACGAGCAATGCCAGCGTCAGCCAGTGTGTAAATATCATGCGGTTGCTATACTGCGTCATCGTGTTTCTCCTTATCATTTTTTGTGAATGCGTCTGATAGCCGCTATCCGGTAAAGTTCCATCGCGGCTGAACGTTAGCTGAAACATGCAGGCACTGTTAATTGCTGAGCCGCACCGACTTTTAACTGAAGCTATAGCAGCCATACAAGCATACAGGGAGATCCGCCAAATGAAAGCCACGCATAATTCAGGCCTGAGCAGCACAGAAGCATTGCGGCGTCTGGCCGAAACAGGCTATAACGAACTGACGCCGCCCCATCCGCGCCGTTTATGGAATATTTCAGCCGAAGTCGTGCAAGAACCGATGTTTCTGCTGTTAATCGCTGCGGGCGGAATTTATCTGTTGCTGGGCGAGATTTCCGACGCGGTGATGCTACTGGGCTTCGTGGTACTCATCATCAACATGACCATATTTCAGGTGCAAAAAAGCGAACGGGTGCTGGAAGCGTTGCGCGATTTATCCAGTCCGCGCGCACAAGTCATACGGGATGGCAAAGTTCAGCGCATTGCCGGACGCGAGGTGGTAACAGGCGATTTACTGCTACTTACCGAAGGCGACCGGGTTGCTACGGATGCGGTCTTGCTCAATTGCTGTGATCTGTTCGCCGATGAATCCATGCTGACCGGCGAATCTGTCCCTGTGCGCAAACAGGCAGGCAACCCGGATACTGCATTACAGGCGCCGGGCGGTGATGATCAGCCATTCGTCTATGCCGGCACGATGCTGGTGCAAGGTTACGGCATCGGCCAGGTCACCGCCACCGGTCACGCCAGCGCCATCGGTCAGATCGGAAAATCGATAGCAGACACTCAGGCTGGCGTATCGCCATTGCGCACACAAACGGCTCAACTGGTACGTCGCCTTGCCCTCATTGCCATCACTCTTTGCATCTTGCTGGTGCTGATCTACGGATACACGCGGGGAGATTGGCTCAATGCGCTGCTGGCCGGCATCAGTCTGGCGATGTCCACCCTGCCGGAAGAGTTTCCGGTGATCCTGTCAGTATTCATGTCGCTGGGCGCCTGGCGCATTTCCCGCCATCAGGTACTGACCAGACGGCTGGATGCCATCGAAACGCTGGGCGCGACTACCGTGCTATGCACCGACAAGACCGGAACACTGACGCAGAATCATATGGTGATCAAGAAACTGTATGGCGCTGGTCAGATGTTGGATGTAGAGGATCTGGCCGAGCTGCCCGAACCCTGGCATGAACTGGTGGAGTTCGGCATTCTGGCCAGCGAAAAAGAGCCGTTTGATCCGATGGAACGCGCCTTGCATGAGTTAGGCAAGCGCACCTTAGGCGGCAGCGAACACCTGCATGACGATTGGGAAATTGTCCACGAATACAGCCTGTCTGCTGAAATGCTGGCGATGTCTCATGTCTGGCGGGGTAATAATGAGCCACATCAGCTGGTTGCTGCTAAAGGCGCGCCGGAAGCGATCATTGATCTGTGCCACCTGCCGTCTGAAATTGCGCGTGAAATTGAACAAGTTGCCGCTGGCATGGCCGATGGCGGTCTTCGTGTGTTAGGCGTTGCAAGAGCGAAATTATCAACCGCTAAAGACTCAGCCTGGCCTGCCTGCCAGCATGATATCGACTTTTCCTTTGTCGGCCTGCTCGGTCTGCAAGACCCGCTGCGCCCCGCTGTCAAAGAGGCGATACAGCAGTGCCACGGGGCAGGCATACATGTAGTGATGGTAACAGGCGACCATCCGCGCACCGCCATGGCAATTGCCCGGGAACTGGGATTGCCGGCAGAGAAGGTACTGACCGGGCCTGAACTGAGCGTACTGAGCGATGCAGCATTACGCGCCAGCCTTCATGAGCTATGGGTATTTGCGCGCATCGTGCCGCAGCAAAAACTGCGCCTGGTAGAAGCCTTCAAGGCCAACGGCGACATCGTCGCAATGACAGGCGACGGGGTGAACGATGCGCCCGCCTTAAAAGCGGCACATATCGGCGTGGCAATGGGCAAACGCGGCACTGACGTGGCGCGTGAAGCGGCTGCGCTGGTTTTACTTGACGATGACTTTAGCTCGCTGGTGACGACCATACGATCAGGGCGGCGCATTTACGACAATTTGCGCCGCGCGATGAGTTACACCCTGTCTGTTCATTTGCCTATTGTAGGAATGGCCATGCTGCCGGTATTACTGGGGAAGCCGCTGATGCTGATGCCGGCTCACATCATGTTTCTGGAGCTGATCATCGGCCCCGCCTGTTCGATATTTTTTGAGGCCGAAGCGGAAGACGAAAATATCATGCAACGCCCGCCGCGCAAGGCCAACGAAGCATTGTTCTCAGGACTGCGACTGGCACTCAGTTTGCTGCAAGGAGTCGCCGCACTCACCGTTGCCGTCGCTGTTTACGCTTGGGCATTACTAAATTCCTGCGAAACTGACACCATCCGCGCACTGGTATTCACCGCCATGGTGACGGGAAACATCACGCTAATCTTTGCCAATCGCTCAATATCGTTACCGGTATCAAAACCGGCTTCACAACAAAATCCCGTGCTGAAGTGGATATTACTGGGCACCGGCAGCGGATTAGCCCTGGTATTGAGCGTTCCGCTATTGCGCGAACTGTTCCATTTCTCAGGGAATATGCAGTTTTTTCTGCTCACAGGCCTGCTGGCGGCGATGGGCACAGCACTGCTTAATGCAGCAATAAAAAGAATTGCCGTTGCTTGATCCCTTTGAATTCGGTCTTACCAAAGTTGCACTTCAGAGTTGAATCCGCCCAGCAATATCATTCATTCGCATTAAAAACAACCTCGCCGGTGGCAGACCCGCCGCAAATCCGCAGGGGTATTTTACGATACGCAAGGATCATCGCAATAAAAAGGCAACCACGACGTTTTATTGCGAGTGCGCAACATCAGTTGATAAGACAGCCAAAATTCGGGACCACCCTTGCTGCATTGATGCTGTCATCAGTTTTTTATACCTTCACAAACCAGCATAACCGCGACACAAACTTCGCCAAAAAATTCAAAATTTTCCCTGCGCTAACAAAAAGTTACATAGGCCATTTGGCATATTGTTTTACAAGGCTCGCAGACGTATTGTGAAGACCGTTTGAAGGATGCACCTTAGTCCGCTCAAGCTGAGACAGGGATAGTTCCTGTAAATTCTTTTCACTCACGTTAAGGAGATGATGTCATGTCAGAATCAGTTACCAGATTTGGTTGGCTACCCGACTTTCCCAGCATTCAGGATTACACCGTTGAACATGCCAGGATCAAGCCGCTGCTTGCCAAGGTCAACCGCACAGCTCCAGCCACGCTGCCCGTCAGTGTGGATTTGCGCACCTGGTGTTCGCCGATTGAAAACCAGCTCAATCTGGGTTCATGCACCGCCAATGCGGGCGTCGGCATGGTCGAATATTATCAGCGCCGTGCCTATGGCTATGATATTGATGCCTCTCGCCTGTTCCTCTACAAAGCGACCCGCGATTTATTGAAGTCAACCGGCGACACGGGCGCTTTTTTACGCACCACAATGGAAGCACTAGTACTGTTCGGTGTACCACCGGAAGAATACTGGCCGTATGTGGTCGCCAATTTCGACATCGAACCCAGCGCTTTTTTATATTCTTTCGGACAAAATTATCAAGCATTGAATTATTACCGGCTTGATCCGGCAGGCACAGCCAAACCGACTTTGCTGAATGCAATTAAATCCAATCTGGCTGCGGGACTGCCTGCCATGTTCGGTTTCACGGTATACAGCTCCTATACCCAGGCCAGCGTCGCCAACCAGGGAGCGTTCCCTTATCCTGCCGCCGGCGAAAAAATTGTCGGCGGACACGCGATCATGGCGGTCGGATATAACGACACCATACAGATCAAAAATACCGCAGTCGGCGCAGTTGCAACCACAGGCGCCTTGCTGATCCGCAATTCCTGGGGAACCAGCTGGGGCAATGGCGGCTACGGCTGGCTACCCTATGCCTACGTGCTGAACGGATTGGCCACCGACTGGTGGGCGCTGATCTCCGCAGAATGGGTAGACACAGGCAAGTTTGGCTAAGCATTCCGCAATAGTCTGATTCAGGCTATTGAGCCGGGAACGGGAATCATCCGCTTCCGGCTTTTTTACGTACCTGTGATGGTACTTTTCCCGTGGCGGATGCTGCGGGGCTTTTTCCCGTGATGATCACCTGGATGATGCATAAACTCCGTCAGACTGCTAGAATCCATCCTTTGTAACTGACCCCTCAAAGGAATTCGAATATGAGCATGTCCGACCGCGACGGTTTTATCTGGCACGATGGCAAACTTGTGCCCTGGCGCGATGCGACCACCCATGTATTGACCCACACATTACACTATGGCATGGGCGTATTTGAAGGCGTGCGCGCTTACAAGGCAACTGAGGGGACCGCAATTTTCAGACTTCGCGAACACACCGAGCGATTGTTCAATTCGGCACATATCTTCCAGATGAAAATGCCTTGGGATAAGGAAACCATCATGGAAGCGCATCGCGAAGTGGTGCGTACCAACAAACTTGAATCCTGTTACATCCGCCCGATCTGTTTCTACGGCTCTGAGGCGATGGGCATCGCTGCCACCGCGCTGTCAACTCATGTGGCCATTGCGGCCTGGCCGTGGGGCGCTTATTTGGGCGACGAAGGCATGCAAAAAGGCATCCGCGTCAAAACTTCCAGCTTCACCCGTCACCATGTCAACGTCAACATGTGCCGTGCAAAATCGGTTACCACTTACGCCAATTCGATTCTGGCACATCAGGAAGTGGCCAACGACAACTACGACGAAGCCCTGCTGCTGGACGTAGATGGCTATGTGGCTGAAGGTGCTGGAGAAAACATCTTCATCGTCAAGAAGGGAAAGCTGTACACGCCTGATCTGACTTCCTGTCTGGAAGGGATTACCCGCGATTCCGTGATCACGCTGGCACGTGAAATAGGCATTGAAGTGATTGAAAAACGCATCACCCGAGATGAAATTTACTGCGCAGAAGAAGCCTTCTTTACCGGCACTGCGGCTGAAGTCACTCCGATACGCGAACTGGATCAGCGCATGATAGGCGCAGGTTCACGCGGTCCGGTTACCGCCGTGTTACAACAGGCATTCTTTGATTGTGTCGCAGGAAAACATCCGCTACATACCGACTGGCTGGACTATGTTTAAAGGAGCAGCATCATGACTATTGAAATCACCGCAAAGGATTTACCGCTAACTTGCCCGAAACAGGGTGCAAGCCTGTGGAATGCACATCCGAAAGTATCACTGGCGCTGAATGAACACGGCGAGGCGAGTTGCCCGTATTGCGGTACACACTACAAACTGACCGGCGCGCTACCTGCAGGACATCATTAACCGTCCTCTCCTCTACCCCTCCCCTGCGTGGGAGGCGAGCATGAACGTAAAGGTTGCATGAAAAAAATACTGGTTATCGGGCCGAGCTGGGTCGGCGACTGCATGCTGATGCAGCCGATGCTGATGCGCCTCAAACAGCGCCATACCGACTGCCGGATAGATGTACTGGCACCCGCCTGGACGGCGGGATTGCTGGACGCCCTGCCTGAAGTTAATCAGTCTATCGTCAACCCTTTCCCGCACGGCACCTTACAGCTCAAAGCCCGCTACCGGCTGGGCGTAGAGTTGCGTGCAGCGCACTACGACCAGGTCATCGTGCTGCCCAATTCACTCAAATCTGCCCTGACTCCCTTTTTTGCCCGCATCCCGCTGCGTACCGGCTTTGTCGGCGAGATGCGCCACGGTCTGCTTAACGATGCGCGCAAACTGGACAAAAGCGAATTGCCGCTGATGGTGGAACGCTTCGCGCAGTTAGCCGAAGAACGGGATGCAAAAATTCCACGTCCGCTGGCTAATCCGCAACTGAGTATTTCAACAAATCAGGTTGATGCCACACTGATTAAACTGAGTTTATCGCTCGCGCAACCGGTCGCCATCTTCTGCCCGGGTGCGGAATACGGTCCGGCTAAACGCTGGCCTGGCAGCTATTTTGCCGATATTGCCAACCGGCTACACGCGAAAGGCTACGCCATCTGGCTGATAGGCTCCGCAAAAGACCATGGCATCGCAGAAAAAATCGCCTCAAATAGTCCTGCGCTCAACTTATGCGGCCAAACCGATTTGAGCGATGCACTCGCGTTGCTGTCCATAGCACAACTTGTGATCAGCAACGATTCAGGCTTGATGCATCTGGCAGCGGCTCTTGACAGGCCTTTAATCGCCTTGTTCGGCTCCAGCAGCCCGCAATTCACCCCCCCTCTGTCAAGCGCTGCCGCCATTGTCAAACTCGACCTCGAATGCAGCCCCTGTTTCAAGCGCGTCTGCCCGCTGGGTCACTTTAACTGTATGAATCAACTTACACCGGAACTGGTGTGGGAAAAAATCCAGCGGATACTCCGCATTACCTGAACGCTGCCGGTAGAAGTTGGCTCAATCAGGATAAGGTAAGTAGCTGGCGTAGCCTGTCTCGCTCGAAGGTAAGGTTAGGGTGTCGTTTGCCAGGAAATATCAATTTTTCTATGGATTGATACACAGTCTCGCAGATAAAGATTTATCAGGCTCTGATACGATACACCGTTTTCGTCAGCCATTTGCTTGAAAAAGACGCCCTAACGTAGAAGTGAGCGACTGGCCGGTCACGAAATGTGATTGAAACTCCTGTGTAATTTATCACAGGCCATGAAAGAAGCCATTGCTTGGTCAATCTGCTCTTCTGACGGGTTCGACGCTTGCTTAAATGTGAACTGCTGCAGCATGCAGTTTAAGGCCTAGCGCACTGACCACTTTCAGGATGGTGTCGAAGCTCGGTGCGCGATCACCAGAGAGTGCCTTGTAAAGGCTTTAGCGATAAATGTGGCATCACCATTTGCTTCTTCCAGACAGGCCTCTAGGTAGGCAGCCACTTCTTCTGGTGTGCGCAAATACTCTGCTACATCGTAGCGTGTAGTTTTTACCATCATGCACTCCTATAGATTGCGAGCCAGGCGTAAGGCGATCCTGATATCCGCAGCCTGGGTGGATTTATCCCCACCGGCCAGCAAAACCACAACATCACTACCGCGTTTTGTAAAGTACACCCTATAACCTGGGCCGTAATCAATACGCAATTCAGCAACCCCTTCTCCAACAGCTTTGTTGAGTTCAAACATCAATGTGACCTGACTGTTTCAGCGCCGGGCGTTGAAATCAGTAAGTCATCAACGACCGCCATGCTGAACTTGCTGCACCTAACGTTAAGGTAAGGGTGTCGTTTGCCAGGAAATATCAACTTTTCTATGGCTTGATACACAGGCAAGTCACGCTGTTGCGCTCCGGTTCAGCTGCGGGTTCGATAGCCGATTTACACCGGAGAATGTGTTTTGAGCCAATCGCGTAGCGCCGCATTCATGCGTGTTTGCCAGCCAGTGCGCGGAAAGCCGATAGCACATCTCAATCCAAGCGGATTGCCACTTGTTCCTTCGTTCCAGAACCAGCCGGGCGACCACGTTTGGTGCGATACGAGGCTATCACTGCACCCAATTCCTCAGCTGTAGCCGGACGGTCATCTTCGTGCTTACCGTCCCAAACAAAATCATTTTCAAGCAGAATGGCACGTATTGCAGTAAGTACTTCATTACGACTCATCGTATTCGTTTTCGAGCCAGGCATCGTACACCTCATTTATTGCTTGCAGGGCGGAAGCTGATAACGCGCGTTGCACCATCGCGCTCGGTATGAACTACCGTCAACACGGCCAGAAAGCCTGGCGCATAAGAAAACGACTGAATACGAGCTTCGCCACAGCGCACTACTTGTACGTCCATTCGGTAACGCGAATCCAGCACCTCGCTTGCATCTGCGAAGTCGAAGCCATGCTTCCGAATATTCTCATGACATTTGGCTTCATCCCAAATCAATTTCGTTTCCATAAAAATAATTGCATATGCGATAACTCTGCTGGTCAACTATTATTTGCATATATACTAAATAAACCATCCGCTCGCTCAGGAGGCTGCCTAACGTTAATTAGGTTGGAATAAGATAGCAACGCATGATGCCATGCCTATTAATCATCAAACCGCTCAAGCCAAACACCCGGTTCACGATGCTGATGAAAGAATGAAACCACCAGCAACTCATCTGGGCTTGGCAGATAAATGAGCGTGTAAGGAAACTTGCGAAAGAGAACCCGACGAAACTCCTCTTCGATGCGCAAATGCCCAAAGGGATTGCGAAGTGCAGATGCAACTGCCGCGTCAGCAGCACGAGCGAACTCAAAGCCAAGCCCAAGCGCTTTTGATTCGTACCAAGCCTGCGCTTCCAGAAGCTCTTGTTCTGCCTCTGGACGGAGCACGACCAACATCAGGGTTTACTCGGAAATAATTTGGATCGAACCTGTTCCCAAGGGATCGCGGTGGAAGGATCAGCGCGATGTGCGGCAACGCGACGATGCAACTCAGCCCTTTGGGTTTGTGATAACCCAACGGCATCCGGTGCATCAGCAGCAATACTGTCCCATATGTCTTCGACGAGCTGGATACGCTCGGAGACAGAAAGTTTCATGTATTCGGCAGTGACAGTTGGAGTATGCATGGGCATAGTATAAATCAAGGCAAACGTTTTAGGTACTGTGGCGAGGGCTAACACCAAACTAACCGGCGCGCGTCACTTTTGCGCACGTCCGAGTTGAGCGCCGGGTTGGGCATCCGTTTCATGGCGTTCTTTTGAAACCAGCTTTTATCCAAACTACTGCACCGAAACAGAACCACAGCACTGCAACCGGGACAAGAGCAGTAGTTAAGAGTCGGCCAAGCATCAATGTGAACTCGAACTTCCCTTGTGCAACGTAAGCCCACAACCAAAAGATGTGCTGACACACAGCACCCTCACCGTCAAATTGGCAAAACACGTTACTGCTTTGATGTTCATAGCTGACAAATCCAGCCAAGACGAGAAGCCATGCAACTGTGATTGCAATCATGATGCGAGACCAGCCGGTTAGGTTCATGAGTTTATGCCTAACGTTAAGTAGACAGAACTGTTCAAATGTATGCAGGAGAGTGTTATGTATAAGCTGTCCTGAAATACTGTAACCTGCTGATTTTAATTTAAAAAAGTTATTAAACGTCGTAAATATTCCTGCCAGCACCTCATGCACCTATGCGTGAACGTATCCGGTTGCTCGCAAAGGATACGCGGGCCAGATTAAGCGCTTTATCTGGTTCTATAGCAAGCGATATGCGAAAGAGTCGGGTGCGCCGGAAATCGAGGCATATTTATCGCATCCGGCGGGCGATCACGCTATCTGTGTCGACTCAGAATCAGGCGAATAGCGTCTTGCTGTTTTTATACGGTAGTGGCAATCCAATTGCCGTGGCTGGATAATGTCACACAGGCGAAGATCTCCAGGAGGATATTTTCTTGCATTCGATACAGGTGTATATTCAGCGCATGAAATGAGCCACGATAAGGTTATCGGTATTACCGTGCGTAAACTGCACGGTTTTAATTTGCAGAATTTGCATTCCGGCAAAATAAGGGCGGTGCTCCCCGTTTATACAACCCGGCTCGCTGATTCAACTGACACAAGGAAAAAGATGCAACACATTCCGGCTCAAATTTTTAAAGCCTATGACATACGCGGCATTGTCGGCAAAACGCTTAACGCCGGCATAGTCGAAGCCATAGGACATGCGATCGGTTCGGAAGCTTGCGCACGCGGACAAACCAGTATCATCATCGGACGAGACGGGCGTTTGTCCGGACCTGAACTCATCGCAGCACTGGCGCGCGGCATACAAAAAAGCGGCATCAACGTGATTGATATCGGTTGCGTGGCGACACCAATGGCGTATTTCGCCGCCTTTCAGCTCAAAACGAATAGTTGCGTCGTGCTCACCGGCAGCCATAATCCGCCGGATTACAACGGCCTTAAAATCGTATTGGGTGGTGAAACACTGTACGGCGAGGCGATACAAGCACTGCGCCAGCGTATCGAACGGGATGATTTGTCGCACGGTGCGGGCAGCTACTCGCAGCAGGACATCAGTGCGGCTTATATTGAGCGCATCGCCTCAGATGTTAAACTTTTTCGTCCCATGAAGCTCACCGTCGATTGCGGCAACGGCGTGGCGGGCGCGTATGTGGCCAAGCTTTATCGCGCACTTGGCTGTATTGTTGAAGAGTTATATTGCGAAGTGGACGGCAATTTTCCCAACCATCATCCCGATCCGTCCGTGCCTGAAAATCTGCAAGACCTGATGACAGCTGTAAAGGAGAACGGCAGCGAACTGGGACTGGCCTTCGACGGTGACGGCGACCGTTTGGGTGTGATCACCAGGGACGGCAACATCATCTATCCGGATCGCCTGCTGATGCTGTTTGCCGCTGATTTACTGAGCCGCGAGCCGGGTAGTGAAATCATCTTCGACATCAAGTCCACCCGTAATTTGTTTGGCTGGATACGCAAGCGCAGTGGCATACCGACTATCTGGAAGACCGGTCATTCGTTGATCAAGGCCAAAATGAAAGAGACCGGTGCAAAGCTTGCAGGTGAGATGACCGGCCATGTGTTTTTTGCAGAACGCTGGTATGGGTTCGATGACGGGCTGTATGCCGGTGCACGGCTGCTGGAAATTTTAAGCCGCGTTGCGGATCCTTCTGCCACACTTAATGCCCTGCCCGATGCGTTCTGCACGCCTGAATTGCACATCAAAACACAGGAGGGCGAAAACCATACGCTGCTGGAAAAACTGCTGCGAATGGCAGATTTCAGCGATGCGACAGAGATCATCACGATAGATGGCTTGCGGGTGGAATATGCAGACGGATTTGGACTTGTGCGAGCCTCCAACACCACCCCTGCCATCGTGCTGCGCTTTGAAGGCGACACGCAAATCGCACTCGCACGTATTCAAAAGGACTTTCGCCAACTATTCACGCTGGCCGCACCACACCTGCACATGCCGTTCTGAACCTGCCGGCAAGAATATAAAGCATCACCGGCCGCCACTTCCGTAGCAGCCGGTTTGCGGCTATCGCCAGATAAAATTCCAGACTACAAAAGCTTGCTTTCTACCCAGGCGGTCACCGTAGCCAAAGCCTGCGCCAGATGCTCAGGCTGCGTACCACCCGCCTGTGCCATATCCGGACGACCGCCGCCCTTACCGCCTACCTGCAGGGCTACCATATTGACCAGTTCTCCGGCTTTTACCTTACGGGTTTGATCCGCAGTGACTCCGGCAATCAGCGCCACTTTGCCATCGGTCACTGACGCTAACAAAATCACCGCAGATTTAAGTTTGTCTTTTAACTTATCCAGCGTCTCGCGCAAAATAGCCGCATCCGCCCCCGGCAACAAGGCGGCTAATACTTTAACACCGCCTATATCCTGCGCCTGCCCCAGTAATTCATCGCCTTGCGCCGAAGCCAGTTTTGATTTGAGCGCGGCCAATTCCTTTTCAAGCAGCTTTTGATGCTCCAGTAACTGAACTATGCGCGCGGCAGCTTCATGCGGCTGCGCCTTCACCGCATCAGCCACTGCCCGCAGTTGCCGTTCCTGACTCTGAATCAGCGCCAGTGCACCAACGCCTGTCACCGCTTCGACGCGGCGCACACCTGCCGCGACACCGCTTTCAGTCAGTATCTTGAACAGTCCGATGTCACCGGTGCGTTTGACGTGCGTCCCCCCGCACAATTCGATAGATGAACCGATGTTCAGCACGCGCACCTGATCGCCGTATTTCTCACCGAACAGCATCATCGCGCCGGTCTGTTGTGCTTCTTCTATGCCCATTGAGCGTGACTGAGTGGCTGCATTTGTTAATATCTCGGCATTGACGATGGCTTCAACCTTGAGAATCTCGCTGTCCGTCATCGGCTGGCTATGCACAAAGTCAAAACGCGTCTTGTCAGGATCAACCTGCGATCCTTTTTGCTGCACATGCGCACCCAACACCTCACGCAACGCCTTGTGCATCAGATGCGTGACCGAGTGATTACGCTCCGTGGCCTGCCTGGCCGCCACATCCACTTTCGCAGCAACACCGTTGCCCACGGCAAGCTTGCCGGTAGTTAGCACACCATGATGACCGAATACGGCTGCCTGAATCTTTTGTGTGTCTTCCACCGCGAAAATGCCATGCACGCTGCGTAGCTCGCCACAGTCGCCTGTCTGCCCGCCTGATTCGGCATAGAACGGCGTATCATCCAGCACCACTACGCCGCTATCGCCTTCCTTCAGCTCATTGACTGACACGCCATCCTTGTACAGCGCCAAGACGCACCCCTTATGTTCCAGCATTTCATAGCCATGAAAATTGCTTACAGGGCCGCTATATTCCAGATTCGCTGACATCTTAAACTTGCCGGCAGCGCGTGCCTGTTGCTTTTGCTGCGCCATTGCCGCATCGAAGGCGGCAAAATCGACCGTCACGCTATGTTCGCGACACACATCTGCCGTCAGATCGACCGGAAAACCGAAGGTATCGTGTAATTTGAAGGCAGTCACGCCGTTGAATACCTTATTGCCGGCGTGCGCCATCACCGCCAGCTCCGCATCAAGTATCGCCATGCCATTTTCGATGGTGGCGAAAAAGCGTTCTTCTTCGAGCTTGAGTATGCCTTTGATGTGCACCTGTTCAGCAATCAGTTCAGGGAAAGCCGCCCCCATCTGCTCAACCAGATCAGGCACCATGTGATAGAAAAAAGCCTCTCTTGCGCCCAGTTTGTAGCCGTGACGGATCGCGCGGCGAATGATACGGCGCAGCACAAAACCGCGACCTTCATTGCCGGGAATGACGCCATCAGCGAGCAGAAACGAGCAGGCCCGAATATGGTCAGCCAGCACCTTGAGCGAGGGAGAATCCAGGTCGGAACAATTCGTCTCTCTGGCCGCAGCGGCAATCAGCGCGACAAACAGATCAATCTCATAGTTGGCGTGCACATGCTGCAGTACCGCCGAGATGCGCTCAAGCCCCATGCCGGTATCAACGGAAGGTTTGGGCAAGGGATGCATCACGCCGGCCTCATCGCGGTTGAATTGCATAAACACGTTGTTCCAGATTTCGATATAACGATCACCATCTTCTTCAGGAGTGCCCGGCAAGCCGCCCGGGATATGCTCGCCGTGATCGTAAAAAATCTCGGTACAAGGACCGCAAGGGCCGGTATCGCCCATCATCCAGAAATTGTCCGACGCGTAGGGTGCACCCTTGTTGTCGCCGATGCGGATCACCCGGGAAGCATCCAGCCCCATTTCCTGAGTCCAGATATCATAGGCTTCATCATCCTCGGCATAGACCGTCACATAGAGCTTATTTTTGGGTAGTTTATATACTTCAGTCAGCAACTCCCAGGCAAAGGCGATCGCATCGCGCTTGAAATAATCACCGAAGCTAAAGTTGCCCAGCATTTCAAAAAAAGTATGATGGCGCGCGGTATAACCAACATTTTCCAGATCATTGTGCTTGCCGCCTGCCCGAACGCACTTTTGTGAAGAAGTTGCGCGAGTATAGGGACGCTTGTCGAACCCTAAAAACACATCCTTGAACTGATTCATCCCCGCATTGGTGAACAGCAGCGTCGGATCATCCGCTGGCACCAGTGAACTGGAAGCGACGATGGTGTGGCCTTTTGAGGCGAAAAAATCGAGGAACTGCTGGCGTATTTCACTGCTTTTCATGTTTGGTATCCATCTGGTTGATACTGGCGGCTAAGCACGCCGGACTAGGCTCGTATCATACCATCCGACGCACTGAGCAAGCCACATCCCCGGGAAAAACACCGTGATTAACGTAAGGAAAAGCAGTTTGTCCTACATGACAGAAATCCTTTGCATACAGGCCTAACGAAGTAAGGGACTGCCCGAATACACATTTGCGCACTTCCGTTGAACCGTAAGGATAGCCAGCACTTTCACGGCGACTTATGGGTGAGTAAGGCAACGAGACCAGTAACTGCACCGATAACGCCTGTGAAGCCGGAGAGCCAGACGAGCCAGTGTGCACGCGCTTCATGTCGAGCTTTTTCTTCACGACGAATCTCCTCCCTCAACGCAGAAAATCCGCTGGTTGTTAAATACCATCGGTATGTATATTGACCTTCATACCAGTGTTCAGATTCGGTCTTGTCATCGTTGTATCTGTGCGGAACGGGTACACGAAGTCGGCGCGCCTTGGCGAGTATATTTTTGGTTAGGTGCGAGTCTTCTTCTTCATCAAGTAGATCAATCTCGAACCGATGATCACATCCCAAAGATTCAACTTTAACATTATCTTTCAACTTTCGCGCAGCCGTAATATCCTTACCGTATGCACGATCAAGCAACGAGCGTTGCCACGCAAGGCGCGTTTCTGTCGAAATGGGTAGATTCGAGACTAGACATAGTATAAATGGCATGAGAATCAGCTCTGTTGCAATGTTATGCTAGTGTATATTTGCAGACAGGAGGTTTAGCGCTACTAGACAACCGACAACGACAATAGCCAGAAAAATCCGATTTAAGAATCGGTAAATTTTTTGCACACTTTCGACGCTTGTCTCGTGATTGACAGATGAATTTGAACTAGTGGGTAGCGATGAGTCTCGGAGCTGATGAAATACTGTTTGTATTAAATTTTGATTGTTGCAGGATATTGCGTTAATTAGTTCATCAAGTTTGTCAGTCACCAAGGTGTTGGCGATTGGAATATCTTCCTTCTTTTGTTGATCACTTTCCTGAGACGACTGTGACGCTGTTTTATATATCACGGTCAAGCATATTGATTCCGCAGTTACAGTGGATTCCTTTTCAACATCCCAAATGGTTTCACCCGTAACATGCCTATAACTAACACTGCTTTCGCCTGCTAGATAGGCTTGAATATTAGTGGAAAAGGTTAAGTAAATTGATACCTGCTCTAAATTTATTCTGAACAAATTCTAGAAGATAGTTGTTGGCAAATATGCATTAACAGAAAAGATATGGGGTTCATTCTTGGTTCTTTCTCCGTAAGAAATCTTTCCTTGATATATTTTACTGCTATCATCTCCAATTTCAAAAAACGTCACATCCCCTGTTGCTAATTGACCATTATTTTTGATCTCAACGGTATATCCTGACGCAACTTTAGAGGCAAACATAAAACGCTGCATCGACTTGTCTTTGGTTGCTGAGTAAAAATATCGTTTATCTGTGAGTTCAAAAGTAAATTTTGCCATAATGCTTCCTATTTATTTGCATTTTATGCTCCAAAGCCACCACTCCAAACCTTCCACACATAACGCTTTAAAAGCGCCCCCTTAATGGTACGCACGATAGTCTGATAATGCACGATGCCGCTGGGAAAATTCAGTCCGATTATTTACCAATATAGCAGTTGGTCATCGAATGTATACTCGATGCGTTCGAGTCCCTGCGCAGTGATTTGTACAGCAAGCGTTGCTGCCTGCCAAATTATCAACTTGAGTTATGATTCGTGTATCCGATATTGGCACAAACTTGCCAGTGGCGACTGCCTGCTTTCGAACTGATAATCCTACACCCAACAAGCTTTTATCCCTCGCTACCATTACACTTTTCAGCCCAACCATGTATTGCACATAAAGGGGCATCATATTTCTGTGTTGGTCAACCTTGGCATACACAAACCTACATAATTTAGAGATGTCGAAGAGGCCTAGCTTTCTACCTCAGAATACACTTAGCTTCATAAATCAGGCCGCCAGCAATTGATTACGTGTTCTGTCACCGATACCCAACAACAAATTTTCGACGCTAATATCTTCGTCAAGCTGATCCCAGTGCAGTCCACTACCGCCTCCGCTGATTTCATACTGTTCACGTTGCGCAGCTTGGGCATTCAATAATCGAGGAAAGTAAGCCAACGGCACACCCAACTTGCGTCCATCAACGAAGTCCACCCACATCGTGTTCGCATCGAAACTCACTGCATTAGCTAAAGAACTCATACCATGTCCTTTCTATCAATTGACGGTTATCTACAATTACTTTTGTAAGCTCATTCAATTCCTGACTGTTTAGCCCGTAGCTTTCCGATACACGAACTTGCGGTTCAAGCCAAAATTTCGCGCTCGAACCTGATTTTCACACATGAACGGTAGAGGTTCTCTCGGATTACCCTCGTTCGAAAAGAAGAAAAACGTGTAGCCCTTAAAACGTAAAACAACAGGCATTATCAGTCCTCCACATCAGACGATTGCAGCACTTTGAATATCACGTCAAAGCCGAAGCCCCGCGACTGCAAGAAGCGCATCTGGCGTGCTTTCTCCTTTGCGTCAACAGCTATTGTGCCGAACTTTCGCTGCCATACGCTGCGTGCCGCCTCCAGCTCGCTATCTTTTAATTCAGGCAAGGCCTGTTCGATTAATTCCTCGCCCATGCCCTTCTCGCGCATTTCACGGGTAATACGCTGTATACCGAAGCGGGATCGCCTGGCATGCAACAGTTGCGTTGCGGCGCGTTCATCAGACAGATAACCGCTTTCAGTCAGCTCATTGAGCAAGGCCTCCAGATCGACCCGTTGCAACTGCTCGAAATCATCTTCAACTTGCACATAGGGACGTAATTTGGCTGCCAGCTCCGCCCGGCTATATTCGCGGCGGGCCAGATATTGCAAGGCTCGCCCGCGAAGACTCAGCTCAGGGCTTTTCTTCACCTGAATTGGCGGTCAGCAGCTTTTCCGCCGCTTTGGCCTTGGCGGCCTCTTTCGGCGACGGACCGCCTTCCATCAGCGTCACGCCGACAATAGTACGGATCTTGTTTTCAATTTCACGTGCCATTTCAGGACGGGAGCGCAGCAGTTCTCTGACATTGTCCTTGCCTTGGCCAATTTTTTCGCCGTTATAGCTATACCAGGAACCGGCTTTTTCAATCAGCTTATGCAACACGCCCAGATCAATAATTTCACCTTCGCGGGAAGTGCCCTCACCATACAATATATCGAACAACGCTTCCTTGAAGGGCGGCGCAACCTTGTTCTTGACCACTTTCACGCGAGTCTCATTGCCGATCACTTCGTCCCCCTTCTTGATAGCCCCGATACGGCGAATATCCAGACGAACGGAGGCATAAAACTTCAGCGCATTGCCACCGGTGGTGGTTTCAGGATTACCGAACATCACGCCGATTTTCATGCGCAACTGGTTGATGAAAATCACCAGCGTGTTGGAGCGTTTGATGTTGGCAGTGAGCTTGCGCAGTGCCTGAGACATCAGGCGCGCATGCAAGCCCATTTGCGCATCCCCCATTTCGCCTTCGATTTCTGCCTTGGGAGTCAAAGCGGCCACTGAGTCGATCACTACCACATCCACTGAAGCGGAGCGCACCAGCATATCGGTAATTTCCAGTGCCTGTTCGCCGTTATCGGGTTGTGAGATTAGCAGATCTTCGACCTTGACGCCGAGTTTCTGCGCATATTGCGGATCAAGCGCATGCTCCGCATCAATAAAGGCCGCTGTGCCGCCCAGTTTCTGCATTTCTGCGATCACCTGCAAGGCCAGAGTCGTCTTGCCGGAAGATTCAGGTCCGTAAATTTCCACGACTCGGCCACGCGGCAAGCCACCCACGCCCAGCGCAATGTCCAGACCAAGCGAGCCGGTAGAGACAACCTGAATATCCTGTGCGACTTCGTTTTCCCCGAGGCGCATGATAGAACCCTTGCCGAACTGCTTTTCAATCTGACTCAGTGCGGCGGCAAGGGCCTTGCTTTTATTCTCATCCATTTGGCATTCCTTAATAATTTAATGCATGGATTATGGCACATCAATCCCCGTCTGAACAGAACGAACGTTCTTTTTATCTTTTCAAGTTAACTCAGTGTGAACCTTGAGCAAGTCGATTACCCCCTGCAAAGCGATTCGTACCGCTTCGGCACGCACTTCGGCGCGATTGCCGGCGATCAGATAACACCGGCTATATACGGCTGCATTTTTCAGGCCCCAGGCAAACCATACCGTACCGACCGGCTTGTCCGGCGTACCGCCATCGGGTCCGGCAATTCCGCTGACCGACAAAGCTATCTGTGCCGCACTGTTAATCAACGCACCGGCCACCATTTCACGCACCACCGCTTCGGATACCGCTCCGTATTGCGCCAGGGTCGGCGCACTCACACCCAGCATTTGCTGCTTGGCCAGATTGGAATAAGTCACAAAGCCGCGCTCAAACCAGGCTGAACTCCCGGCCACGCCGGTAATCGCTTGCGCCACCCCGCCGCCGGTACAAGATTCCGCTGTTGCCAGCAGCAAGCCATGGACTTTGAGCAAATTGCCGGCTTCAGTCGCCAGAATATCCATTAATAATTAAGTCCGCGTGCCAGATCGTTCTGAATATCCACCAGCGCCTCCAACCCTACGCCGATACGAATCAAACCGTCACTGATACCGGCGGCGGCGCGTGCCTCAGGACTGATCCGCGCATGCGTCGTACTGGCGGAATGGCAAATCGTGGTGCGGGAATCGCCCAGATTGGCGGTAATCGAGAGCATTTTCGTCTCGTCGATGACCCGCCAGGCAGCCGCTTTGCCGCCCTTGACTTCAAAGGCAACAATCCCGCCACCGCTTGTTTGCTGACGCATGGCCAGTTCATGCTGCGGATGAGAAGCAAGACCCGGATAGAAAACCCGCGCTACCGACGGTTGTGCTTCCAGCCAGCCTGCCAGCGCCAGGGCAGACGCCGAATGTGCATCCATGCGAATCTTGAGCGTCTCCATGCCCTTCAGAAACACCCAGGCATTAAAAGCACTCATGGTAGGTCCTGCAGTACGCAAAAAGCCATACACACCCGCCATATTTGCGCGATTGCCCAGCACCGCACCGCCCAGCACGCGTCCCTGGCCATCCAGATACTTGGTTGCGGAATGAATGACAATATCAGCACCCAACGCCAGCGGGCGCTGCAATATCGGCGTACAAAAGCAGTTATCCACCGCCAGTAGTGCACCGCACCCTTTTGCAATAGCCGAAATCGCCGCAATGTCGGAAATCTCCGTCAGCGGATTAGAGGGGGTTTCCAGAAAAAACAATTTGGTATTGGGTCGCACGGCAGCCTGCCACTCGGCCACATTGCTAGCTGAGACAAAGCTTGTGTCCACACCGAACTTCTTGATCACATTGTTAAACAGGTTCACGGTAGAGCCAAACAGGCTTTGCGAGGCGACAATATGGTCGCCGGCTTGCAGCAACCCCATCACGCATGCCAGTATCGCCGACATACCGGAAGCCGTGGCAACGCATTGCTCCGCCCCTTCCATTGCCGCTAACCGGTCTTCAAACATGCTGACCGTCGGATTGGTGAAGCGCGCATAAATATTGCCCGGTTCTTCGCCGATGAAGCGTGCGGCAGCTTGCGCTGCGCTCTCGAAGACAAAACTTGAAGTCAGGAACATCGCTTCGGAGTGTTCGCCAAACTGGCTGCGCACACTGCCGGCCCGGATTGCCAATGTTTCAGGTTGATACAATTCAGTCATTATTCTTCCTTACTATTTATCCGGAAAATTCATTAATAAAAAACCGGTAAGTTTGCTGTCAAAGCGGACAAATCCAACTTTAGCTGTATTTATCAAGGTATCCGCAAGCGAATTCTTAAACCGGCGCGGTTCAAAAGTAACACCCGCCACCTCACACTGTCAATCTGCTGCATGCAATTTATTGCGTCTATACCTTTCGGCCTATATATATTTTGGTCTATTATTTTATTGAAGCCGTGCGCTCAGAATGCAAGTCGTGGCGGTGCAGTATTTCTTCTCTGCATTTTCCCGACAGCAGAATAAGCGAAATAGAATGGGTGTCAGGCAGGAATTGAAGGGTATCCCGCGAAAATCGAGGAGCATTCCTCAGGAGTCGGGGAACATCTGACAGGAAACAGGGAGCATAAAGAAACATCCGGCAGTATAAAAGCAGCAATTAATTCTATCGTACGCCTATAAAATCCGTATTATAATGTTTTTTTAAGGAGATTGATCATGGCGACTAAGAGCTACCTGCCCAAAGACGATAGGGGCAAGCTGGCATTGCTTAAGCATTTTTCAGCAAATTTATCCGCGTATGTCGCTAATTTTGGTATCAGCACGAAGACGCAGGAAAGGCTGAACGCGGATACTGCCGCTTTTGATTATTCAGTTACCCGGCAGCAGCAGAGGCAAAGCGCACAAATGGACTGCGTATAAAAATCAGCTGCGCGATGGCGGTACGGGTTCGGCTAGCTGGCCGGTTGAGATTCAAAGCGATCAGGCCATCTCCCTGCGGTCAGCCCCGGCATCATGGTGCCTCTGTCCACATTGGTTGCCGGCATTAAAGGGCCGTTACAGTGCGAGTCATCCTATTGTCTGCTGAATCAAGGGCGAGGCTGGCGCGATTGAGATCTGGGTGGACAGGGGTAATGGTTTTGCATTTTTCACCATCAATATCGAACCCGATACCATTAATAAAACAGCGTTGCCGGCGATGGGCGCTATCTGGAAATACAAGGCAATTTACCGGCTGCATGATGAACAGGTCGGTCAATGGAGCGACGTCTTGAACATGCCGCTCAGTGCCTGATTCGGCGCTTTTCCGGCGCTGCAGCTTCTCCGGAAAAGTCCCGAAATAATCGTTCTGCGAATACCCGCCGCCCGGCACTATGCGGATGGTTTTTTCATGCCGTCCAGCATGTTAAGGATTTTAATTGCACAAGAAGGCCGGAGGCCGCATAAGCGCCTTGGCTTATTACTCTTGCCCTTTCAGCCTAAAACAACAGATAATTCCCTGCGTCGGGAATAATGCACACTTCCCGCATTAAGAGAAATTATTGTTCAGGGTCTGCTCTGAAATTGGCTATGCCAGGGAAGCATTATGAACGTACCGCAGCTAGAAAATTCCGACCATAAACACCCGCCCGCGCAAGTTTTACTGTCCGACGCTTTTGGGTACTGGTTCAAACTTGGCTTGATCAGTTTTGGCGGGCCTGCCGGACAGATTTCCATGATGCATCAAGAGTTGGTTGTGCGTCGCCGCTGGATTTCCGAGCACCGTTATCTGCATGCGCTCAATTTCTGCATGCTGCTGCCGGGACCTGAAGCCACCCAGCTTGCGATATATATCAGCTGGCTGATGCATGGCGTACGCGGCGCGGTCGTTGCAGGCGTTCTGTTTTTCATGCCGGCTTTCGTGCTTTTGTCATTGCTGGCGGATCTCTACCTGAGTTACGGCACGATGCCTGCGGTACAAGGGATTTTTTACGGCATTAAACCCGCCGTTGTCGCCATGGTACTGTTTGCCGCCTGGCGCATTGCTGCCCGGTCAATTACAAACAAACTATTATTTGCGATTGCAATACTGGCATTCGCCGGGATTTTCTTTTTTAAAATTGGTTTTCCCTGGATTGTGCTATCTGCTGGCATTTCGGGTGCCATCGGCGGTAAATTAATGCCTGACAAGTTTAAAGCGCAGGCAAATCACGCTGCCGGCAGTAAAACTTACGGTCCCGCCTTGATCGACGACGATACGCCTCCGCCGCTTTATGCGAAATTTAGCTGGTGGAAACTGACGCTCACCACAATGATTTTTATCGCAATATGGCTGACAGCCATGTTAATTCTGCGCGACCATGCTGAAGATGGAAATCTTTATGATATGGGGATCTTCTTTAGCAAAGCGGCTTTCCTCACCATAGGCGGCGCTTATGCCGTACTGCCTTATGTCTATCAGGGTGCGGTTGAGCATTTCAACTGGCTCAGTGCGTCCCAGATGATGGATGGTCTGGCGCTGGGAGAGACCACGCCCGGACCGCTCATCATGATCGTAACCTGGGTAGGTTTTCTGGGAGGTGTCGCCCGGCATTCCTTTGACTATCCTCTTGTCGCAGGACTTGCCGGCGCGGCGGTGGCCACTTTTTTTACCTTTTTACCCTCCTTCTTTTTTATTCTGGTCGCAGGCCCCATCGTCGAATCGACACGCGGCGAACTCAAATATACTGCGCCGCTTACCGCAATTACCGCCGCTGTTGTGGGCGTGATTATCAATCTGGCTGTCTTTTTTGCCTGGCACACCTTTTGGCCCAAAGCGTCTGTGGCTTTGCCTTTCGCAGGCCCCTTTAATGCAATACCGTTAATCATTGCCGTTCTGTCGTTTATTGCACTTTGGAAATACAAAGTGGACGTCATGAAATTGATCGGCGTTTGTGCCATCGTGGGTCTTGGCTGCTCCTTGATTGTTTAAATTCGGACGCGCTGCCACCGGTCAACGAGCGGAATGACTACAGAGATACGCGAAGAGACTTGCCGGGTCTGCCAGTGGATGGTATGTTCAAAATTGCAGCGGCATAGTAAATAAATACAATTTATTAACCGTCATAGATGAAAAATTTCCGATTGACGGGGGCTTTTAAACGACACAGGCCGGATCATTCTTGACGCGCGGTGCTGCTGTATTTCGTTTTTCCTTGCGCCAAGGCGGACAAACAGGCGATAAGGTCAATCAATTGAGCGCGGCCCTGCTCCGGCAAGATGCCGCCTGCAGGCAGTTCCGCCTGATCAGGCAAAGCGAGCAGTTTAACGGAGCATCTGCCGAAATGCGGAAGGATTGCGAGCGGCCAGATTTATCATCGAAAAGACCAATATGCCTGCAGCAGCAAGCCTTGAGCCTGTTTTTCTGACTTTGCATCCGGCGTTGTGCTTTGCCGGTGTTACGGTGCTATGGCAGCCATGCAAAAAAACACGCCAGGCTTACATTGAACTGGCATTCATCGCCAATTCCAGCTCCAGTTGATCATCATCCGCTGTTTTATTGGCTTTACTCCCCGCACGACCGCGTTCTATCTTATCCAGATAAGTCTGGGTAATGTCGCCGGTAATATAGATGCCATCAAAACAGGACGCTTCAAAATCCACGATAGCCGGATTAGCCTTACGCACCGAGGCCTTCAAGTCTTCCAGATCCTGATAGATCAGCGCATCAGCGCCTATCTCCCGACAGATTTCCTCATCCGAACGCCCGGTTGCAATTAATTCGGTTCGACTGGGCATATCTATGCCATACACATTCGGAAAACGAACAGGGGGCGCTGCGGAAGCAAAATAGACCTTTAGCGCGCCAGCATCCCGTGCCATTTGCACGATTTCCCGGCTGGTCGTGCCGCGCACGATGGAATCATCTACCAGCAAAACATTCTTGCCTTTAAACTCCAGGCCAATCGCGTTCAGTTTTTGCCTGACTGATTTCTTGCGCATCGCCTGGCCGGGCATGATAAAGGTACGTCCGATATAACGATTCTTGACAAACCCTTCACGGAACAAAATATTCAGGCGGTTTGCCAGTTGCAATGCACTGGGGCGGCTGGAATCAGGGATAGGAATCACCACGTCAATTTTGACGTCAGGCCAGACACGCGCCAGTTTGTCTGCCAGATATTCCCCCATATGCAGACGAGACTCATGCACCGAGATCCCGTCGATGACCGAATCCGGACGAGCGAAATAAACATATTCGAAGATACAAGGGGTCAACTTTGCCTTGTCACTGCACTGCATGCTGTGCAAACGGCCTGAAAAATCGACGAATATCGCTTCACCCGGCGCAATATCACGCAGGAATTTAAAGCCTAGCGTATCAAGCGCCACACTCTCCGAGGCGATCAGATATTCCGTGCCATCTGCCGTTTCGTTGACGCCGATCACCAGCGGCCTTATGCCGTGAATATCGCGGAACGCCAGCAAGCCATAACCGGCAATAATTGCCACTACCGCGTAGGCGCCGTGACAACGCTTATGTACACCGGATACCGCAGCAAAAATAATCGCCGCATCCAGACGCAAACCTTTTGATTTGGATTGCAATTCATGCGCCAGCACATTGAGCAGCACTTCCGAATCCGAATTGGTGTTAACGTGACGCAAATCCTGAACAAACAATTGCCTTTTTAATTCCTCGGCATTGTTCAAATTACCGTTGTGCCCCAGCACGATACCAAACGGCGAATTCACATAAAACGGCTGCGCCTCGTTGTGATCGACTGAAGAACCCGCAGTCGGGTAACGCACGTGTGCAATGCCGGTATTACCCAGCAAGGCGCGCATATTCCGGGTACGAAACACATCGCGCACCAAACCGTTTCCCTTGTGCAGATGAATGGTATCGCCATCCATGGTCGCGATACCGGCGGCATCCTGCCCCCGATGCTGTAAAACCTGTAAGCCGTCATACAAAAGCTGATTGGCTGGTGAATAGGAGACTACTCCGAGAATGCCACACATATTTTATTCCTTGATTAATGTCTGTAATGTATGCGCTGTGCGATGTTGTCAGGCAGCACAACCTTGGCAAATTGCGCAGTTTTTTCAGCGACACCGCTGAATTTCGCTTCGCGCCAAAAGTCTTGTGCCGGGATACTCGTTGCACCGGCCAGCCAAACCAGCAACAGTATGATCAGTGCGCCGCGCATTAAGCCGAACAATCCGCCCAGCAGGCTGTCCAGCATATTTAAGCCGACCGCATGTATCAATTTTGTAAAAAGCCAGACCAGTATGCTCCACAAAATCAGCGAAGCAATAAAGACCAGCGCATAAGCTAAAGTGATCCGTGCTGTCTCCAGACTGACCGGCAGCAGCGGCTCTAATTTCCCGGCGAACTGTCGGCTCAGCATAAATGCCAGCGGCCAGCCTAGCAGCGACAAGACTTCATAAACCAGTCCCCGCCACAAACCAAGCGAGCAGGACAACAGCATGATGCCTATAATGGTGTAATCAAAATTGGTCATTTATTTGTCATGATGACCGGATGCAACCTGTGTTTTAGCAAATGAGCACGGACTTCTTCGGCAATTGTTCTGTCAGCATAAGGCCCCACCCGCACTCTGGTCGTGCCGCTGACCATTTCGGTATAAGCCTTGAATCCCCACGCTTTTAACTGCTCGGTTTGCTGCGCAGCCGTTTCTGCATTTGCAAACGCAGCGACCTGAACGGTATAGCCGGTTGCTGAATCTGATTGTTCCGGGAGCTTTTCTGCTTTTTTTTCTGCTGTTTTCCCCGGCGATAATAACGGCGATTTTTCAGTTCGTTTTACTTTGACAGGCTCTGTGGGCGCTAGCGGTTTAATTTCAACAGGTTTGACAGCAGACGCGCCGGCCTGATTTGTCGCATCCGACCCGGCCTCAGCGTGAATTATTTTTCCCGGTGCTGTTTCCTGTGGAACGACGTCAGATGCCGGAGCGGCTTCACCTGCAGGGCTGACGCCGGAATCAGCCAGCACATCGGCTTCAAGCACATCGGATATTGCAATACCGGGCACGAATACCCCGGCCTTATCCGGTGAAGGAATACGCAATTCGATGTCTTTTCCACTTGTTTTTGGCTCACTATCCAGCACCATAGGCAGGATGACGACGACTCCCAGCGCCAGTGCAACAGCACCTATCAGGCGTCGACGTGCGCGACTTTTAATATTTTGCGCTTCGGGTTGTTTGGCCATGGATGAAAACCTTTAATTGCAGCATGATCGTGGTTCAAACGGGCGTGGCGAATATACCACGCCTGATGGTGCAATGCTTCCCGCAAACTTGCCTTGCCCGCGTCCCTCATCTCAATCATTTCCCGGAGGTAGAAGGAGCAAACGGACGCTTACGCGCGTTTCAAGTTAAAGAAGCTTAGTCTATGCCATGACGATGTTTTTTACTTTCATCGCCGCCGCCACAGTATAAAACGATCCAAACACTACAATTCTATCATTTTCACCCGCCACATTACAGGCATGAGAGAGCGCTTGTGCCGTGTCAGCAAAACAGATGATCTTTGCCGTCACGCCGGCCTCGTGCAATACAACATTCAATTCTTCGGACTTTGCCCCGCGCGGCGCATCTATATCCGCTACCAGCCAGGTATTGATGTAAGGTTTTAAGGCCGCTATCACACCTGCCATATCCTTGTCTTTTAGCATTGCAAAAACAGCATAAGTATGCGGACAAGGCGGCAAGGCGGCCAGATTTTGCGCCAGGGAACGCGCCGCATGCGGATTGTGCGCCACATCCAGAATCAGTTGTGGCTTACCGGGCACAAACTGAAAGCGTCCGGCCAATTGCACTTCAGATAAACCGCGACGAAGGGCCGCCATGCTCACAGGCCGCTTTTCTTTCAAGGCATCCACTCCTGCCAATGCAGCGCAGGCATTGTTTATCTGAAAGCTACCGCGCAGCGCAGGATGCGGCAATGCATTGCGGGTACCCGAATTGCTGCGATAATCCCATTGTCCCTGATGCAGCTTAAAACCGAACTCATGCCCGAGGCGCCATAGCTGCGCGCCCGTTTTTTCAGCATGTTCAACGATCGCCTGGGGAACAGTGTAATCCGAAAAAATTGCCACGCGATTGGGGCGAAAAGTACCGGCTTTTTCGAAGGCAATTTCCGCTATGGTCTCGCCCAGATAATCAGTGTGATCAATATCCACTGAAGTCACAATCGCGCAATCAGCATCAAACACGTTCACCGCATCCAGCCGTCCGCCTAAACCCACCTCAAGAATCGCAATCTCAACTTTTTGTTCGATGAACAATTGCATCGCGGCGAGCGTGCCATATTCAAAATAGGTCAATGGTATATCGCCACGCACTTGTTCAATACGTTCAAATGATGCGCACAACATCTCATCCGAAACCGTCTGTTTACTGATGCGCACGCGTTCGTTATAGCGCAGCAGATGCGGCGAGGTATAACAACCGACGCTGTAGCCCGCAGCATAAAAGATGGATTCCAGCATGGCGCACACAGAGCCCTTGCCATTAGTGCCACCCACGACAATAACAGGAAAGTCCGGCGATAAATTCAGCCGCTGTTTCATGTCAGCCACGCGCGCCAGTCCCAGGTCTATGGTTTTGGGATGCAGTGTTTCAAGATAGGAAAGCCAGTCGGCCAAATTTTTGGACATATTAATTGTACTCATAGTTACGCGAAAAGCACTCGGCCTCTGTTTGCATATTTATAACTGCGCGCTTCAGAGCGCTTCCAGCTCAACAATTGCAGGCTGTTTTGTCAGGAGCGTAATCAAAGTCGTCAACTGGTTACGCATTTCGCGCCGGTCAATGATCATGTCCACAGCCCCGTGTTCCAGCAGAAATTCAGCGCGTTGGAAGCCATCCGGCAGGGTTTCACGCACAGTCTGTTGGATTACGCGCGCACCCGCGAAGCCGATCAAGGCACCCGGCTCTGCGATGACCACGTCTCCCATGAAGGCAAAACTGGCAGACACGCCACCCATGGTAGGATCAGTCAACACAGAAATAAACGGCAATTTCCCTTCAGATAACTGTGTCAGCGCTGCGCAGGTTTTAGCCATCTGCATCAGGGACAGCAAACCTTCCTGCATGCGCGCACCACCGCTGGCAGCAAAACAGACAAACGGACATTTCTGTTCAAGTGCCGCTTGCACGCCGCGCACGAAGCGCTCGCCGACCACTGACCCCATAGACCCGCCCATAAAGGCAAATTCAAATGCTGCGACAACGACCGGAACGGCATGTATATTACCTTGCATCACCACCAGCGCGTCATCTTCACCGGTGCTCTTCGTCGCCGCGAGCAGACGCTCGGGATATTTCCGGCTATCTTTGAATTTAAGCGTATCAACCGGCAGCACCTCCGTGCCGATTTCAAAGCGACCCTGGCCATCGAGCAACCAGTCCAGGCGGGTGCGCGCAGCGACACGATGATGATGACTGCACTTGGGGCAAACGCCAAGATTTTTTTCCAGATCGGAGTGATACAGCACCGTTTCACAGGAAGGACATTTACTCCACAGCCCTTCCGGTACGGTCTTTCGAACATCACCTTCGCGGCGATTGATTTTCGGCGGTAATAATTTTTGAAACCAACTCATCTTGTCTCCCTTGGGGCTGATCTATCGCAAGCAGTACTGATTCCGCCCGACAGATCAATCCACTCAATATTTACGTCTGATCGATTGCCGCGCGCAATTCGCTCACCAACTGAGTGACATTGGCAAGCACGGTAGTTTCATTCGAATCCTCAATTTGTTGCACAATGCGGCTACCTACGACCACCCCGTCACACAGTCTGGCCACTGCTTTTGCAGTCTGTGCATCGCGAATACCGAAGCCCACACCGATAGGCAGTTTGATATGTTTACGCAGTTGCGGCAATTTTTGCTCAATGGCCGAAAGATCAATATTACCCGCACCGGTCACGCCCTTGAGTGAGACATAGTAGACATAGCCGCGAGCAAGTTTGGCTACCTGTTGTATACGCGCCTCTGAAGTCGTAGGGGCTAACAGGAAAATAGGATCAATGCCATGGCGTTGCAAATGAAGGAAAGCTTCATGGCTCTCTTCCGGCGGAAAGTCCACCGTCAGCACGCCGTCTACACCGACTTTGGCGCAACGCCCGGCAAACAACTCCCAACCCATCGCTTCAATAGGATTACCATAACCCATCAACACCACCGGGGTCGCGTTGTCCTCGCGGCGAAATTCGGCTACCAGGTCAAGCACCCCGTGCAGTGACATGCCTTGTTTGAGCGCACGTTCGGATGCGCGCTGAATGGTCGGGCCATCCGCCATCGGGTCGGAAAACGGCACGCCCAGTTCAATTACGTCGGCGCCTGCAGTAACCAGGGCATGCATTAATGGAACGGTGAAAGCGGGAGACGGATCCCCTGCGGTAAAAAAAGGTATCAGTGCGCGACGGTTTTGCTGTTTAAGTTTTTCGAATCTGGCTTGAATGCGGCTCATAGTGCGATTCCCGACAGACGTGCAACGGTGTTAATATCCTTGTCACCCCGGCCTGACAAATTCACCAGCAATACTTTATCCGCACTCATCGTTGGCGCAATTTTTGCCGCGTATGCCAAGGCGTGACTGGATTCCAGCGCCGGAATAATGCCTTCAAAACGGCACAAATTGTGGAACGCCTGCATGGCTTCATCATCGGTGATTGCGACATATTGGGCACGGCCGGTATCTTTCAGCCAGCAATGTTCGGGGCCGACACCGGGATAATCAAGTCCGGCAGAAATCGAATGTGTCTCAATGATCTGGCCATTCTCATCCTGCATCAGGTACACCTTGTTGCCATGCAATACGCCGACCTTGCTGTTGGAGGTCAGCGGCGCTGCGTGCAAGCCGCTATTCAGACCGTGCCCGCCCGCTTCCACGCCGATCATCTGCACGTTTTTTTCTTCGATGTAAGGATAAAACAGACCGATGGCATTGGAACCGCCGCCAACACAAGCGATCACCGCATCCGGCTGACGGCCGATCATTTCCGGCATCTGAACTTTCGCTTCATTGCCGATCACACTCTGGAAATCGCGCACCATCATAGGATAGGGATGCGGACCTGCCGCCGTACCGAAGATATAAAAGGTATTCTCGACATTGGCCACCCAGTCGCGAATCGCTTCGTTACAGGCATCTTTCAGCGTTCTGGAACCGCTCTCAACCGGCACTACCGTAGCCCCCAGCAACTTCATGCGATAGACGTTAGGCGACTGGCGCAAAATATCTTCCGCGCCCATATACACGATGCATTCCATACCGTAACGCGCAGCGACGGTAGCTGTTGCAACACCATGCATGCCCGCGCCGGTCTCGGCGATCACGCGCTTCTTACCCATGCGTTTTGCCAATAGCGCCTGGCCGATGGCGTTGTTGATTTTATGCGCACCGGTGTGATTCAAATCTTCGCGCTTTAGATAAATCTGCGCACCACCCAACCGGTCTGACCAGTTTTTGGCGTGATAAATCGGACTGGGGCGTCCGACATAATGGTTCAATTCGTAGGCAAATTCAGCCTTGAATTCAGGATCATCACGGTAACGCAGATATTGCATGCGCAATTCTTCCACAGCAGGAATCAGGGTTTCTGCCATGTAAATGCCACCGAATTGACCGAAGTGGCCTGTACTATCTGGATAGTTATACATTTATTCGTTTACCCTTTTGTAATCAATTTGCCTAACTTCCTGCATGAAACGACTCACCTTCGCCGCGTCCTTTATTCCTTTACTCAGCTCGACCCCGCTTGACACATCCACCGCCCAGGGCCGAACCAGCCTGATTCCTTCTGCAACATTCTCGGCATGCAAGCCACCGGACAGAATCAGCGGCAGGGGAAATTGCGGTGGTATCAGCGTCCAGTCGAACACCGCACCGGTACCGCCGGGTATTCCTTCCACATGCGCATCGAGCAGCAATCCTTGCGCCGAACTAAAATCAGCCGCGCATTGTAACAAATCCACACCCGGCTTGACGCGAATTGCCTTGAGATAGTGGCTTTGAAACTGCTCACAAAATTGCGGCGACTCATCGCCATGAAATTGCAGTACATCCAGCGAAACTGAATTTTGCACTTCGCGCACCCTTTGTGCAGTGGCATTAACGAACAAACCGACCACCGTCACGAAAGGCGGCAAGTGCGTCAACAACCTTACCGCTTGCGCTATGCTGACATTCCTCGGGCTTTTTTCATAAAACACCAATCCGATCGCATCCGCCCCGCTCATCGCCGCATCCAGCATGTCCTCGACTCGGGTGATCCCGCAAATTTTCACACGGCAGGATGCAGGATGCAGGATTCGGGATTCAGAAAAGCCAGTCTTCGATCCAACGCATCGTACCGACACATTACCCATTTCCTGCTCAATCATATTCAATCTCATTCGTATTTTTCATTTGACGCTCCTGACTCCTGAATCCTGTATTTGAGGTAATCCCCACTTCGCGTCATATTTAATATGGCGCAAGTATAAGCCATCCGGCGAAAAAGTCGGCGCGGCAAGGCTGCGTTCACGGCAGGCTAATACTTGCGCCAACCATAAGGGCGGATATTTCCCTTTGCCCACATATACCAGACAACCCACCAGATTACGCACCATATGGTGCAAAAATGCATTCGCAGCGAGATCGAATACCAGCATCTCTCCGTCTTGATAAATATCAACTCTACTCAGGCATTTGACCGGCGACTTGGCCTGACATTCCGCAGCACGGAATGCACTGAAATCATGTTCGCCCAGTAAATATTGCGCAGCCTCCTGCATCAATGCGATATCCAGAGGCTGATGAAACCAGCCTGCACGACCCGCATACACTGCGGAGCGAACCGGACGATTGATCAGCAAATAACGATAACTACGTCCCTGCGCTGAAAATCTTGCATGAAATTCGTCCGGGACAACATGTGCCCAGCGCACTGCGATACTGTCCGGCAACAACGCATTCACGCCACGCACCCAAGCCGTCAAAGGACGCACGGCCTCTGTTTCAAAATGTACCACTTGCTCCAGCGCATGCACCCCGGTATCGGTGCGCCCGGCTGCATTCACTGAAACTGGCATCGCTGCAATCTGAGTTAAGGCCTGCTGCAAATTATCCTGTACCGTCATGCCATTGGGCTGGCTCTGCCAACCGCAATAAGGCCTGCCATCGTATTCCACGCCCAGCGCAATTCTCATATAACGACCCGCCATAACAGCAGCACAGCAGTGACCAGCAACAACACATCAACTCTGGAGAAATGAAAAACCGGTAATTCCATTGTTCTAACCGCCTCTCGAGCAGGCAGACCAACTTTGTTTTCAGTCATTGCTTCGCCATTTTCGGCTTTCAGCATATGCAAACTGTCCTGCCATGATTGCGAGCGCAGCACAGCGACTTCGGCATAATGCAAGGTTAGCGCCAGGCGCACTGCCAGTCGTTCGCGCGACAGCCCCAGCCATTTCAGCGGAGCGAATAGCGAATACAGACCCGCTATCAGTTGCTGACGGTGCAAGCGCTCCAGCAAAATCGCAAGACCGGCCAGCGCCATCAATAAACGCATCAGTTGCAGCAGTCCATCCTGTAAGCCTTCAAGACGGGGGCTAAACGCGCCTAATAATACCGAAACCGGTTGTCCTGGTGTGGTGTAAGCATAAATCAGCCATAGCGAGAACATAATCCAGCGTGTACGACGCAGCAATTGGATAAATTTGTGGCGCGACAAAATAAAGGCGATTACCAGCAGCATGCCTCCTGAGGCAAGCAAGCCAGCAGGCGGCAGAAATTGCGTCACTGTGACCAGTACACACCAGATCAATATTTGTGTGGCGGGATGTAAGCTCATGATACTCTCCACTAAAAACGATATCCGCCTGAAACCATAGTAACCGTGTGCTGAAACGCCCTTATGCAGTCGACAGGCTATCAGAAAAAAAGCACCCGATCCGGGTGCCTTTTTATATTGCTGTTACTGAAAACCCGTTATGCGGCGAAATTTTTCGCGACAAAATCCCAATCAACCAGATTATTCAGATAGGTTTCAACAAACTTCGGACGCATGTTGCGATAGTCGATATAGTAAGCATGTTCCCATACGTCTACGCACAACAAGGCGGTATCACCTGTCGTCAGCGGCGTGCCGGCAGCGCCCATATTGATAATTTCAACCGATCCGTCGGCCTTTTTAACCAGCCATGTCCAGCCGGAACCGAAGTTAGCTACTGCGGAAGCCTGAAAAGCCTTCTTGAATTCTTCAAAACTTCCCCATTTTACGTTGATTGCGTCAGCCAGTGCGCAGGCAGGCACACCGCCCCCTGCAGGTTTCATGCAAGTCCAGAAAAATGAATGATTCCACACCTGGGCTGCATTATTGTAAATGCCGCCGGCTGGTGCCTTTTTGATAATCGACTCCAGATCAAGCGCTTCATACTCAGTGCCTTTGATCAGATTATTCAGATTAGTCACATAAGCCTGATGATGCTTGGCATAGTGATATTCAAATGTTTCCTGGGACATGTGCGGTTGCAGTGCATCCATTGCGTAAGGCAGAGCAGGTAAAGTATGTTCCATATTGTTCCCTTTAAAATATAAAAATTAACAAAGCAGTAACGAAATAATACCACAGCTTTTTAGTCAAGCATCACTCAATTTCCCATTGACTGTCAATTCACACGCCGCTGAACGTCACACGACAAGCCTGATATCTATCGTTCCAGCAAATGCAGTTTATCTTTCACGCCCAGCCAGTCATCTGCGTCGACTGGCGGATCTTTCTTCTCGACGATAACGCCCCACAATTTGGACAATTCGGCATTCAATGCGATGAAATGGCTTTGTTCAGGTGGCAAATCATCCTCGGCAAAAATCGCTTCAGCCGGGCATTCAGCCACACACAAGGTGCAATCGATACATTCATCGGGATCAATCACCAGAAAGTTCGGGCCCTCACGAAAACAGTCAACCGGACACACATCCACACAATCTGTGAATTTGCATTTGATACAGCTTTCTGAAACTACATAAGTCATGACAATACTCCACTGTGCAAAATTTTTTGCATTCTACCAGAACGCAAGCGGATTGCGGATTGCGGATTGTCACAATAGCACTTCACAACAACGTATTTTTTATATAGGATGCATACTATTGCAACAAACAAAGTTGCCAATCCCCTCTTCATTACAACTTGACTCAACCCCTAATTCACAGCGAGACCTAATCATGAGCGAACATATTCACTACGTTACCGATGCAACCTTTGATGCCGACGTTACCCAGGCTGCATTGCCAGTGCTGGTTGATTACTGGGCAGAATGGTGCGGCCCCTGCCGCATGATTGCACCTATACTTGAAGAAGTCGCCAAGGAATATGCAGGACGCCTGACCATCGCGAAATTGAACGTTGACGAGAACCAGCAAACGCCACAGAAATTCGGCGTGCGCGGCATCCCGACACTGATGCTATTCAAGAACGGCAATATCGAAGCCACCAAAGTCGGCGCACTGTCAAAATCTCAGTTGACCGCTTTTATTGACAGCCACATCTAAAACGTTTATTGTCACACCCGCATTACTTATAGAAAAAGCTGATAACAGCTCATGTCTTGCGGGTGGATACCTACACCGTATCGTCCGGCTCAACCCAAATCCTATTCATCCTTCTCGCGTTGCCATGCACTTATCTGAAATAAAGTTAAAACATATTACTGAACTCGTTGAAATGGCAGCCGCCAATCAGATCGAGAATGCCAACCGGATGCGCAAGCAGGATCTGATGTTCGCGCTGCTAAAAAGCCATGCGAAAAAAGGAGAAAGTATTTACGGCGACGGCACACTGGAAATACTGCCGGACGGCTTCGGCTTTCTGCGCTCTCCTGATACCTCCTATCTGGCAGGACCTGACGATATTTACGTCAGTCCCAGTCAAATACGCAGGTTCAATCTGCACACCGGCGATTCGATCGAAGGCGAGATCCGCACACCGAAAGACGGTGAACGTTATGTCGCGCTGGTAAAAGTCGACAAGGTTAATGACGAGCCGCCGGAAAATGCCAAGAACAAAATTCTGTTCGAGAATCTCACCCCGCTTTTCCCGACCCGACCGCTGATCCTGGAGCGCGACATTCGCGCCGAGGAAAACATCACCGGCCGTATCATTGATATTGTGGCGCCGATAGGTAAAGGTCAGCGCGGCCTGCTGGTCGCCTCGCCGAAATCCGGTAAGACGGTGATGTTGCAACACATCGCACACTCGATTTCCGCCAACAATCCGGATGCAACATTAATCGTGCTGCTGATCGACGAGCGCCCTGAAGAAGTAACCGAGATGACCCGCACCGTGCGCGGCGAAGTGGTTGCCTCAACGTTTGACGAACCGGCCAGCCGTCATGTACAAGTTGCTGAAATGGTGCTGGAAAAAGCCAAGCGCCTGGTCGAACACAAGAAGGATGTGGTCATTCTGCTCGACTCGATCACCCGCTTGGCACGCGCCTACAACACCGTCATCCCCTCTTCAGGAAAAGTGCTGACCGGCGGTGTCGATGCCAATGCGCTGCATCGTCCCAAGCGTTTCTTTGGCGCGGCACGCAATATCGAAGAAGGCGGTTCTTTGACCATCATCGCAACCGCCCTGGTCGATACCGGTTCACGGATGGACGATGTGATCTACGAGGAATTCAAGGGTACCGGCAATATGGAAATCCATCTGGACAGACGTATGGCTGAAAAGCGCATCTATCCTGCGATCAACATTAACCGTTCAGGCACCCGCAAGGAAGAATTACTATTAAAGCCTGACGTGCTGCAACGCATCTGGCTGCTGCGTAAACTGCTTTACCCGATGGACGAACTTGAATCCATGGAATTTTTGCTCGGAAAAATCAAGGCAACAAAAAACAACGCCGAGTTTTTCGATTCTATGCGTCGTTAAACCCTGCTCTTCGCCAAAGGCAGCGCAAAGCGACCCGTTAGCGATATTTTATTTTTATTTACAAAAGGCTTTTGACGTGAGCGGTTTTTTCTGTATAATCCTCGCTTTCGCAAAATCCGCATTCGATCGAGGTTGTTATGTACGCAGTCATTAAAACCGGTGGTAAGCAATATCGCGTCATTACCGGCGAAACTTTAAAAGTTGAAATTCTTCCAGGCGAAATCGGCACTAGCTTCGTACTGGACAAGGTATTGATGATCTCTGATGGAGAAACGCTGTCAGTCGGTAAACCTATGCTGCTTGGCGCAACCGTTGCAGCAACCATCATTTCTCATGGTCGCGGCGATAAGGTTCGCATCTTCAAGATGCGCCGTCGTAAGCATTACCAGAAGAATCAAGGTCATCGTCAAAACTATACCGAAATCCGTATTGACGGCATTTCCGCGTAATTTAAGGAGCACATACCATGGCATCAAAAAAAGGCGGCGGCAGTACCAGTAACGGACGTGACTCGCACTCAAAGCGACTTGGCGTCAAACGTTACGGCGGTGAACTGATTAATGCGGGCAGCATTATCATTCGTCAACGTGGCACAGAATTTCATCGCGGCGAAAATGTAGGCATGGGTAAAGATCACACCCTGTTTGCCAAAGTTACAGGCCGTGTTGTGTTCGCCATCAAGGGCGCGCAACAGCGCAGGACAGTTTCCATCATTGCAGCTTAAGCTGTTTCGTTTGGAGCAAATCAGCCCTATCGCAAGGTAGGGCTTTTTTTATTTAGTGGTACAAAAACATGAAGTTCATAGACGAATCCAAAATCGAAGTCTTTGCGGGCAATGGCGGCAACGGCATTGCCAGCTTTCGCCGTGAAAAATATATCGACAAAGGCGGCCCGGACGGCGGCGATGGCGGACGCGGCGGCAGCGTTTACGTACAGGCTGATCGCAACATCAATACGCTGGTCGACTTTCGCTTTGCGCGCACGCATAAAGCCCGCAACGGCGAATCCGGACGCGGTTCGGATTGTTACGGTAAAGGCGCTGAAGATGTGATTCTGCACATGCCCGTCGGCACGGTCATCACCGACATCAACAGCGGTGAAGTAATTGCAGACCTGACCCATGACGGTGAAAAAGCCCTGCTGGCTGAAGGCGGAAAAGGCGGACTCGGAAATATCCACTTTAAATCCAGCACCAACAGAGCGCCACGCCAATGCACTCCGGGCACGGAAGGTGAAACCCGCGAATTGCAGCTTGAACTCAAAGTGCTGGCCGATGTGGGTCTGCTCGGCATGCCGAATGCAGGAAAGTCCACCTTTATCCGTTCGGTATCGGCGGCGCGCCCGAAAGTCGCGGATTATCCGTTTACCACCTTGCACCCTAATCTGGGGGTAGTTCGCGTATCGCATGAAAAAAGTTTCGTGATCGCCGACATTCCCGGCTTGATCGAAGGGGCTGCCGAAGGTGCCGGTCTGGGCCACCAGTTTTTACGCCATCTGGCGCGCACCAGCCTGCTGCTGCATCTGGTGGATGTCGCACCGATGTATGAAGGCACAAGTCCGGTAGCAGAAGCAAAAGCGATTCTCAATGAGTTGAAAAAATATGATCAGGCGCTGTATGAAAAACCGCGCTGGTTGCTGCTCAACAAGGTTGACCTGCTGGAAGACAAAGACGCGACTGTCGCTGCATTCCTCAAGGAGTTTTCCGACTACGACCGGGTTTTTGTGATATCTGCGATCAGTGGCGAAGGCTGCAAGGAACTGACTTTTGCAATCATGGATCACCTGCTGGAAGTTAAAGAAAAAGAACGACAAATTGCGGCTGAAAGTGCACAGGAAACTGACGCAGATACACTGTAGTGGTTAGTGGGAAGTGGTTAGTTGAGTGAGGATGCAATGACAAAAACCGTATTGACCGAAGCCCGTCGCATCGTCGTTAAGGTCGGCAGCTCTCTGGTGACCAATCAAGGAGCGGGGCTTGATCTTGATGCCCTGAACAACTGGGCAAGGCAAATCTCCGCACTCATCGGCAGTGGCTACGAAGTGGTACTGGTATCCTCCGGTGCGATTGCGGAGGGTATGCAACGTCTTAACTGGCGCACACGCCCTGTAGCGATTCATGAACTGCAAGCCGCCGCCGCAGTCGGACAAATGGGTTTGGTGCAAGCCTACGAGACCTGTTTTCGCAAGCATGACCTGCATGCAGCACAAGTGCTGCTCACACATGCTGATCTGGCCGATCGTGAACGCTACCTGAACGCTCGCGCCACACTCAGCACTCTGCTGCAGCTACGCGTGATTCCAATCATCAATGAAAATGACACCGTGGTAACCGATGAAATCAAGTTCGGCGACAACGATACCCTAGGCGCGCTGGTCACTAATCTGATTGATGCAGATGTACTGGTCATCCTCACCGATCAGGACGGCTTATATACTGCCGATCCACGCCGCGATCCAACGGCCACACTGGTCGACACCGCAACCGCAGGAGACGCACAACTGGAGAGTATGGCGGGCGGCGCTGGAAGTTCCATCGGACGTGGCGGCATGCTGACCAAAATACTGGCGGCCAAACGCGCGGCGGCTAGCTCCGCACATACCGTGATCGCCTCCGGACATGAACCCGATGTCCTGCTGCGTCTTTTCAAGGGCGAGTCTATCGGCACACTGCTCACGGCACCCGCACTGCCACTCGCAGCACGCAAACAATGGCTGGCCGGACACCTGCAAGTTACCGGCAAGCTAATACTCGATGACGGCGCAATCCGTGCGTTACGCAACGATGGAAAGAGCTTGTTGCCGATAGGCGTCAAACAGGTATCCGGCGAATTCCAGCGCGGCGCTGTGGTCGCCTGCGTAAGCTTACAAGGCGTGGATATTGCCCGCGGCCTGATCAACTACAACTCGGATGAAGCTATCCGCATTGCAGGTCATGCCAGCGGTGATATCGCTACTCTATTGGGCTATGGCGGCGACAGCGAAATCATCCATCGGGACAACCTTGTTTTATTGTAAATACGGCAAGGTTTTGACGAAATAATTTCGTTGCCCGACAAGAAATATTCCAAAGCGATGGCAATGATTATTTTTTCTGCGGAGAGTACATTTGATAGAACCAGGCATAGGGACTCAATCTGCGCCTGGATGCGCGAAGAAATAGTGGGGTATTTTGGCTTTGTGATGGATACTGGGTGTCCGTATATTTCATATGGTAGTGACTATCGCTCTCCTGGATACCAGTTTTTCAGGGTTAATTTCGAAGGGAGATAAGCCCAGCCACCGATAGATATGCGACATGCAGGCCACAGGTTGCGCCATCAACTCTTCAAAGCGCACAAAATACAGTCGTTCCTGCACCCTTTTGGGCAATTCGGGTACGGCATGCAGGGAGATCAGCAGCGCACCGATCGACTTGTCTTTGGCAAACAGCATGTCCGCGCGACTCAGGCGGTCAAAATCGGCCAGATGATCGATGAAATCAATCAGGATGGTTTTTTGATGCGGCACCTCGATGGAGCCGTAAATCTGTCCCAGCTCGCGGATACACACAATCAGTTTCGCTTAAGGTGTATGGATAACAAAAGCTCGATGCAATGCAACCAAGCGCGGCTCTTATCCACCACGACAGGCTGATCACAATCCTGATTCCAGCCCCCTGCATTGCCGTTGTCAGATACGCATAGCTGCTCTCAAATAAATTGCCCAATTGCGACAGCGTTTATTGCAGCGGAGCACGGAATTGCTATTGGAAAACAGATCACAGAGGCACGCAATCGGTGATTCCAAAACGGGTGTGCGAGATTCATAAGGACGGCTCTATGTGATTCCTAGTGGGTAATCAAACGTCAACTTTCCACCAAATCATGGCGGATTCAACTCTGAAGTGCAACTTTTGTAAGTGATTTTGGGTGGCGAGCTGCGTTAAAATCAGCGCCACTTAAACGACCAAGTAAAAGGGACACGGATGAAGACTTATAAGCAGCTCACCAGTGAGCTACGATACCCGATTTACGGGCTGAAACAAGCGGGTTTGAATCAAACTGAGATTGCCGAGAAAGCTGGGGTTAGTAAATCGACGATTTCGCGGGAGTTCAGGCGTAACAAGGGTAGGCGCGGTTGGCGTCCCAAACAGGCGCAATCCCTGCGAGATGATCGTCGGCAGGCTTGTCTTAATGGCAGCCGGTTTTCGTCTAGTGAGTGGCAGGAAATTGAACGGTTGATCAGGCTTGATCTGAGTCCGGAACAAGTCTCAGAACGACTTGAATTTGAAGGGGTTTTACAAATCAGTCATGAGATCATCTACCAGCGTGTTTATGCGGACAAACATAATGGTGGCGATCTGCATGTTCATTTGCGCAACCAGAAACCACACCGCAAACGTTATGCCAGCGGGCAGGAAAGACGAGGCGCCATCAAGAATCGAGTCAGTATTGATGAGCGTCCGGAGATCGTTGCAGAAAAGTCACACATCGGGGATTGGGAGGGTGACACTGTGATTGGCAAGAATCATAAGGGCGGCCTCGTGACGCTGGCTGAACGCAAGTCGCGTTATGTACTGGCAGGGCATATCCGCAGCAAGCATGCCGATGGCGTAACCGGCGTCATTACCGGCTTGCTGGCACCCTACAAGGATCAATGTCACACCATCACCTTCGACAATGGCAAGGAATTTGCGGAGCATGAGAAAGTGGCGAAAGAGCTGAAGGCGGACATCTACTTTGCTCACCCCTAACATTCCTGGGAACGCGGGCTCAATGAGAACAGCAACGGACTACTGAGGCAGTACTTTCCCAAAGGGATGGAACTGACCGACATCACGGAGGCGCAAGTACTGGCAGCGGCCTGGAAACTTAACCACCGACCGCGAAAAGTACTTGGATACAGAACCCCGCACGAGGTATTCTTCGGGGTGGAAATGCGTTATACAAAGCGACCAGCGGCTGTCGCACTTCGAACTTGAATGCGCGTTTATTTAACTTCATGTGTATTGAGAATTTAAAAACGGTTTGTCCACGAAAGGCACGAAAATACACGAACAAAACAACATAATTTTCGTGGATGAAAGTTTTTAGTTTAGCTATTTGGATTAACACCTTACCCATGCTAAATCACATAGAACCATAAGGACTCGATATTTTTCTATTTTTGAAATGAGGCGGATTGGCGTAGTAGAAACGGCTATGCAGTAACACAGCCTGTTTCTTTACAGAAAAATCATTTTATCAGCTTTCTCAGAGCTTTAAAGTCCAGTGCCAGATTTGCTGCTGCAATATTGCTGACGTAGGGCGCGTACTGAGGATATTGAATGCTAAAATCTTCCAACCATTCAGCAATATCTGTCACAGCTCCTAGTTCAATCATTGCTTTTATTGGTGCAAGCAATTCCATGGGCGGATGTTGGACTATATTCTCTTCCATGTCGTGACTTTCTGTAGCAGCCCATTCTATGGGCAAGATTTTACCTATTGCATTCAGCAATGAGTTCACATCAAGTGGCTTGAGCTGGATATCAGCAAAGCGAAGCGATTCAGACAAATTTTTTGGCCTATCGGGCGGAGCTGCGGAAAGCAGGATGATGGGAATCTTTCGTGCAGACCAGTCTTTCAGCACGCTCCAACCATCACCATCTGGCATAAACTGGTCGGTGATCACGAGGTGAATCGCATGTCCGTTAAGAAGGTGCCACGCATCGTTTCCGGACTTAGCTGTAACCACTTTAAAACCGGCATCGGCGAGCAGCATCGCCAGCAGATTTCGACTGCTTTCATCATCATCCACTACCAGAATTGTGTGCGCACCGAGCGCTGTAACATCCTCCGAAAGGTTAGCTGTCCGTGCCGCTGACTCAGCAAGTTCGCATACGATAGAGAAGAAAAAACGACTCCCCTGTCCGTGCTTGCTGTCCAGCTGTATTTCTCCCCCCATCAGGGTGACCAGCTGTTGTGCGATGGCCAAACCCATGCCAATCCCGTCGATCCCGCTGGACTTTCCGGCTGTGCCGCGCACGAAGGGTTCAAAGATGTATTTTTGCTCATCCGTAGCAATTCCCGGCCCGGTATCGCTGACCGTAAAAGTAAATCGACAATACCGGCTGTCCAATACCGTACTCCTGCATATGAGCGTGATGCTGCCGTCTTGTGTGTAACGATTGGCGTTGGACAGCAGGTTATTCAACACACCCTGCAAACGAATTTCGTCAACCATTACGTCCTGTGGCATATTGCCTTCCCGTATTGATAGGAAATGATTGCCGCGATTTTGCATCATCATGGACGCATTCTGTTCTAGCGAATGGATGAAATTTACCCAGTGAACCGGCGCCAGACGCAGCGCTATTTGTCCCGATTCGCCACGTACCTGATCGAGAATATCGTCGATCATCTCCAGTAGATGGCGGCTGCTATTTGTGATCGCATTAACCGCTTCCTTTAGCGTGACTCGCGTACTGCCGCGCAGCAAAAGCTCCGCGTAGCTCAGCACCGTGTTGAGTGGCGTACGGAATTCATGGCTCATCTGCGCCATGAATTTCATGCGGGCAAGGTTGTCGGCGCGCGCAAGCAAAAGCGCTGCGACCAACGACTCCGAATGGGTGGCGATACCGATTAAAATGGTAGGCGTACACAACATGAAAGCCAGCAAAATTGAGGTTTGTGAGCTGTTATAGCCGATCACGCCATACTCCATGACCGTGCGGTAAAATATTAACGGGATGATTGCGCTGTAACTGAGCAGGATGTAACCGGCGGCGCGTGAGCCGTCACGCCAGGAGCGAATAAAAATGGCAACGCCGCTCAAGCCGGTCGCCATGGCCGGTAGTGAGCTTATTTGTATTACTGACCGGTAATTCACCACGCCTGCCCAGAGATATACCAACACCATGAATGCGGCCATGACATACATCACTCTATAGTTTGTCCGATAACGGCTGGTACCCCCTGCGAAACTTCGCACGAAAAAGATGAAAAATAGCGTGGACAGGCCTATTGCAAAGCCCTGTAGCCGAATCTCATAAGGCAGGTCTGACGGCCACAGATAAGTTGGCAACAGCCCTGTATAGCTCGCATCGTATATGACCGAAAAAATCAGCATTCCAGCGAAAAAAAGATATGACCACTCGCGTTGCTTGAAAAAGAGCAACGCAGACAAAAAACACGTTACCAGCAGACCTCCTATGGACAGTGTCCGGGAAAGATCCATGCGTTGGTGTGTGTTGGCAAACGCATGAGGTGTCCAAAGCGTAGGTGTGAGATCGATGAGACTTTCTGAAGCAACGCGCACATAGACTGTTCTTGTCTCATAGGCGCCCAGCATCAGCGGAAGTACAGGATAAGTCGCAAGGATCGGACGCTGCGATGACGGTGTTAAAATTCCTGTGTTGGTGCGCCGCCAACCGCCGCTGGTAGTCGGCTCGAACAGGCTTACCTGCTGCAAACGCGGGTGACCTATCCGCAGCCAGCGTTCGATTTGAGCCCGAGATGGATTGTTCAAAGTCAGCCGCAACCAGAACGCCTGATCGGAAAACCCGTGTACCATATCTGCTGTATTTCCTGGCTTAAATACGCAACTGTCGCCAGCCACTTCCACAATACTCATTTTTACCTTGGAAGAACACCATTCCACCTGCTCCGTCAACGCGATGGGGGCGGCCGTCAGGACATCAATAATTGCAGCAGTACCATTCAATGAGAACAGTATGACGAACAGTCCTGTGAACCACATAAAAGATAAACGCATTATTTGTTTTTTTCGATCTCTTTTTGTTGTGATGTTTTTTTCAGTTCTTCTCGCAGTTGCCGAGGTGAACAATTGAAGCGTTCGCGGAACGCCTTGGAAAAATTAGCCCCGCTGGAATAACCCAGATGGTCGCCGATATCCGAGATCGGTGTTTCCGTTAGAGCTAACAATTCGCGCGCCTGACGCAGTCGCTCTTCCCTCAGCCATGTATACACGGGCATACTGAAGGCGGCATGAAATGCCTGATTTAAATAAGTTTCGTTCGTACCGAGTATCTTAGCCAAGGTTTCTGGTGAGGGCGTGGCGCGGAGATGTTGGCGCAGATAATGGGTCGCGGTGCGAATCAGCACCGCATCTCGTTGCGTCATCCCATCATACACATCCTTCTCATCACGGTTAATTACCGGATGGAGAAAGTGCCGCTGATGCGCCAGGTCAAGATGGATGTTCACTCGAGCGACGACCTCCTGTTCGCTGAAAGGCTTACCAATGTAATCCACCGCGCCTAATAACAAACCCTCGATACGTTTCTCTACTTCGCAGGCTGCGCTCAGGAAAATCACAGGGATATGGCATGTGCGCTCGTTATTTTTGAGCATGCGGCAGGTGGCAAAACCATCCATCACCGGCATGAATACATCTAGCAGAATCAGATCCGGGCGCAACAGCTCCGCCTTGTGATAGCCGTCTCGCCCGTTGAAGGCGACATTCAACCTCATCTGGCGTGTAGACAGCATCTCCATCAATACGCGCAAATCAACAGTCGAATCATCGATCAACAGAATGCTGCTTTTAATTTGTGAACTCATTGGGTCCCAAGGTAAGGAAGGACGCTACCAGTCTAGTGGCAACGGAAAATATTGAAGTGCCACAGGATAACAAATAATACGTTCGCTATAAAAATACCCGCACAAACAAATAATCCATAGGAAAAGTTTTATCCGCTGTAGGAAATATCAATTTTTACCGTTCATGCAGAATTGTTAAATACGAAATGTCATCAATGTGCTGAACAGCGCCTGATCTCACGTCGAAACAAGATAATTTTTATTAATTTAAAGGATAGAACAAATAATGAACCATTTTTACCGCACCATCTGGAATAAGGCCAGCAATAGTTTTGTCGCCGTTCCTGAAAATACCGCGTCGTGCGGTAAGGCGAGTTCAAGCAAAAAATCGGTCGGCAAGGCAAGTTCAGCTCATAAAGCTGTGAGCTGTGCCATCGCAGCAGCTTTGCTGGCAATTTATAGCAACGCGGCTTGTGCGGATGCCTCGTCAGGCACGGTGTTGACCGGCACTAACGCCGTGAACGCTACTGCGGCTTCCGGAGCCAATACCATTATTGATGGTGCAAGCGGCACCGGTTATTTTGTACAGTCTGGCAGTCTGGCTATCAGCAATGCAACCTTGCAAAACTTCGCCACCACAGGCGGCGCAGGCAGCGGCGGCGGCGCGGGACTGGGCGGGGCAGTATTTGTTAATAATGGCGCATCAGTCGTACTCAATAACGTCAATCTATACCACAATATTGTAGTGGGCGGCGCAGGAGGAAGCGGTTCAACGGGCGGTACATTGAATAATATGCCTTTAACCAATATTGCAGGCAGCAACGGCAGCAGTGGCAGTGATGCCCCTTCTGGTGCTGCTTATGTTAACGGCGGCAACGGCGGCAATGGTTACAACGGTGCGGCAGGTAACAATGCCAGTCATGGTATTGGTGGTACAGGTGGAAATGGCGGTGCAGGTTCAGCCGGATCAGCCGTCACCGCTGATACCATCAAGGCTGCAGGAGATGCAATCTGGGATGCGGTGAAAACGGCAACGGATACGACGAATGTAGGCATTTATAACGACATTGGCGCAGCCTTTGCTGAGGCAGCGATTGAGGCCTCAGCTCAGGTAGCGGGTCCCTTGCCCGTAGTATCGACGCTTGGTACTGCGTTGGGTCAACTTTCTGTAACCTATTTCGGGATAGCGGATGGTGAGCAACCTACGCTTGTTTCGGCAGATGGTGCAAAAATTCTTATCGATGCGGCCTATACTACCGCGCTGACCGTGACCGGTCTGGTTGACGGCGTGGCGGGTAACGGCGGTAGTGGCGGCAACGGCGGTAATGGCGCGAAGGGAAGTGCTTTTTTTGGTGGCGGCGCGGGTGGTAACGGCGGTAATGGTGGCGCTGCTGAATCAACTTCTGCTGCTATTGGCGGCGGCGGCGGTAACGGTGCCAATGGCGGCAACGGCGGTTTTGGCGGCGGCGGCGGTGCGGGCGGGAATGGCGGAACAGGCGGTACTTCGGCAAGTTCAGTAGCAGGGATTGATGGCGGCGGGGGATCAGGCGGCACCGCTGGTTTTGGTGCAGGTGCGGGTGCCAGTGGTTCAGGTTACGACTCCGTCGGCGGCGGCGGCAGTGGCGGTAACGGCGATGGCGGCGCGATCTTTGTCGCTGCGACTGGTTCGCTGCTCATTACGGGTAATGCCACTTTTTTCCAAAATGCAGCACTGGGTGGGGACGGGCAGGTAGCAACGGATAGTTTAGCGGGTGGCTCGGCAGGTTCAGGCGCCGGTTCCGATCTTTTTATGATGAAAGGTTCTACGGTTGTATTGGCACCAGGCGTAGGTAATGTCATCACTTTCAACGGCACAATCGCCGATAATAGCGGTTCTACCGGCGTTGCCGACGGACATGGCGCCAGTCTTACTGTGCAGGGCGGCGGACTGGTGGTGTTTAATGGTGCTAACACTTATTCAGGCCAGACGATCATTAGTAATGATGGTGTGCTGCAAGCGCAGGATGGAACCGGTATCTCGGCGAACAGCAATATCAACCTGGCCAGTTCCAATATGGCTGGCGGGGTATTGCAGTCAAACGGCACTTTTAGTCGTTTTACCGGTACGGCCAGTCCTGATATCCAATGGACAGGTTCAGGCGGTTTTGCTGCGGCAGGCGGTGCGCTCACGGTTACACTGAACAACGATGATCAGCTGACCTGGGGTCATAGTGGCTTTGTTTCCAACGCCAATGCGCTTATCTTCGGTTCTGATACTGCAACCGATGCGGTAACCTTCACCAATGCAATGGATCTTAACGGCGGCAACGGTACGATACTGGTTGCATCCAATGCGGACAATGTGGCGACCAACGGGGTCAATAAAGATACCGCCACCTTGACGGGTGTCATCTCGGATGGTTCTCTCACGGTGGGTGACGCCGGGCATACCGGTTTGCTGTACCTGACTGCAGCCAATACCTATACGGGTGGTACGACCATCAATGATGGCACACTGGCTTTGCTTGGCGCACAGGCGTTGATCGGAAGCGGCACGCTTGCCGTGAATAATAACGGTGTGCTGGATATTTCCGGTGCCGGTAGTCAGTCGGTAGGCAGTCTCTCAGGCACCGGGGCTGGCGTTGTCAGTCTGGGTGCGAATACGCTGACGGTTACCCAGACCGGCAGCAGCACGTTTTCAGGTGTGCTTCAGGACGGCGGCATGTCAGGCGGCACGGGCGCCGGTGTTATTCTGCAAGGTGGCGGCACGCTGACTTTGTCAGGTGCGAATACTTATACAGGGACAACGAATGTCATCGCATCTACTACACTAAATCTGACCGGCAGCCTGATGAGCGGCTCGGTAAATATTGGCAGTGGTTCGACACTAAATGACACCAACAGCGGACTGGCAGCCAATGCTGCGCTCTCCAATGACGGCACAGTCAATCTGGGTGCTGACGACACGGTTGCCAGTTTGACCAATACCGGTACAATCAACGGCACCAATACGCTGACCGCTGCGACCTATGCATTGAATAACGGTTCGGTGATCAACGCAAATCTGGGTGCAGGAGTCATGACCGACAACGGTGCTGTACAAATTAACGGCACGAGTTCTGCCGCTACAGTGAATATCGCTAGTGGTACAACCACGTTAGGTTCGGCTGAACGTCTGCTCAATACGGCTGTTGTTACCGTAAGCAGCAATAGCAATCTGCTGCTGGGTGGTAATGAGAAAATCGGTTCGCTGTTTGGTGCGGGTAATGTAGATTTGACTGCCGGTATACTGACGGTTGATTCGGGCAATTTTTCAGGCGTACTGCAAAGCAGCAATAGCACTTATGGTCTGACAAAAGTCTCCAGCGGGACGCTTACACTTTCCGGAGCCAATACTTACACCGGTACGACCAACGTTAATGCAGGCACGCTGACGCTGAACGGTTCGCTTGCCAGCACCACGACTAATGTCAACGCAGGTACGCTGACGCTGAACGGCACGCTGGCAAGTGGTACGGTGAACGTAGTGAGCGGGGCTACGCTGAACGACAATAACAGCAATGGACTGGCGGCAACTGCAATACTGACCAATGCGGGCACGGTCAACCTAGCGGTAAATAACACTATTACCACCTTGAACAATACCGGCACGCTTAACGGCACCGGCACGCTGACCGCTGCGAACTACAATCTCAACAACGGTTCGGTGATCAACGCCAATCTGGGTACCGGCACGCTGACTACGCACGGTACGGTTACTCTCGCAGGAACCAGTGCGGCCAACGTCGTTAACGTCAACACGGGTAGTACCCTTAATCTGGGGAACTCGCCTGCTGTAGTTGGCGGCACGCTCGCCACCCTGACGAACAGTCCGATTGTCACGGTGAACGGTCAGTTGAATCTCAACAACGGCAGTGAGACGTTCAATACCCTTAGCGGTTCGGGTACCATAAATGAGAATACCTATCAGCTCAATGTGGCTCAGGGGGGAACTTTTACCGGCAATATCCTGACGACGAATTCCCAGCTCAATACGACTGGCGGTACGTTAACGCTGACTGGGGCTACGGTCACCCAGAATACAACCGTTACCAATGGCAGTACGCTTTCTATTACAACGGCAGGGGGATCTGTTAGCACGCAAAGTACCAGCATTACAGGCAACAGTACGCTCAAAGTCGGTAGCGGCAGTACCTTCAGCGCAACGGCAACAGGCGGCACAGGTATTATTAATGTAGCAGGCGGTTCCGGTATTACCCTGGAGTCCGGCGCAGTTTTGAATTATGTCATGCTCAACGGCGGTAGCGCAGCTACACCCGGCGGCACGATTACCGCCGCGAACTTCACCAATGCAACTGGTTCCAGCGTAGAGGGATTTTTGACTTTTACCGGCAACTTTGTCAATAACGGTATTCTCGCCCCGGGCAATTCGCCTGGAACCACGACAATCGGGGGTAACTATACTGAAAATGCTACCTTGCAGGCGCAAATTCAGACCACAGCAGCAGGCGGTTACGATCAGGTCAGAGTGGCTGGCACGGTTACGCTAAATCCAAACAGTACACTGGTCGTACAACCTTACGGCGGGATTGTTCCTGTGAGCGGCAATGTTTACCAGACTATCGCGAACAGTACGGGTGGCGCTATCGCAATAAACGGCGCTTTTGGCAATGTGTTGTTTGGTACTAATACCAGCCCCAATGCGGCGGCGGTGTTTGACCTGGATACGGGCAGATTGCTAACCACCGGACTCAATGCCAGCAATAGCGTGTTTGCTGACTTGGGTACAACGCCCAGTCAGCGTGCAGCGGCCAATGCGCTGATGGCAGTCGCAACCAGTGGACACGTCGATCAGATACATTCCACTACGGCTGCGGGTAATTCAGCATATGCGCTGCTTAGTGCAAATGGTGCAACCGCCTCAGCCAATGCTGCGCGTCTGGTGCCTGAACAATACGCAGGGCTTGCCAATTTCGGTTTGCTGAGTAGTCAGGCAGTCTCCGACTTCCTGTTTGTTCGTTCGGAAAATGCAGGCAAGGCCAGCGGGATGTCGAGCGGGGATACGGTTGATGATAAATCAGTCTTTGTCGGTTACATGAACAATAAGGATAATGTCACCAGCAATAATGTGAACCGTAATGATGCTTATATCGGCGCTGAAGGCGGCAGCGGTCGGTTGATTGTAGGCGCGCTGGCCATGAGCAGCACCGGGTCTATCAGTTCAACCTATGGCAGCGGGGATGTCAAAGGCCAGGGCGCAACCCTTTATGCAAGATCCGCCGTGAGTCCTGTGTTATCCATTTTGGCTAGTATCGGTTATTCAGGGCAGGATTTCAGGCTGAATCGTGCTTCTGTAACTGGCGCAGCGCAGGGTACTACTTCCGCGCATGGCATGAATGCCAGTGTCGGCGCGACTTATCTGGCTTATGACAAAGATGAGTTATCCATTTTGCCGCGTATTAGTCTGAATTATGCCGATATGTCGGTGAATGGTTTTACGGAAACAGGCTCTGCGCAAGCGCTTAATCTTGCTGGTTATAAGGCAACGCGTACCGATCTGCAGGCTGGCGTATTGTTTTCTCGCAACACCAATCTGAACGGTCACGCGGTAAAGCTGGCACTAAATGCAGGGGTGGATAGTGCAATCAATGACAATAAGGGAAATATGAATGCCATCATGGTCACCTCTCCTCAAGTTCAATTCCCGATCAGCTTTGCCAGTGACAGGAATACCAGCGGAATGCTGGGGCTGAGTGTTAACTATGAATTCACGCAAGCGACATCAATGTATGTGAAATATGATTATCATCGTTACGGCAACAGCGGTCGAGTGGAGTTGAATATAGCTTTCTGATTGACTGAAAAGCTGTAGTCGTTTGGTTGTAAAGCACAATGGCGGAAATATTTTCGCCATTGTCGGATGTAACTTACAGGATAACTGTAGAAGTTGCCATTTTTGGACTAAACAACCACCGGCTAAGGCCGGTGGGTTTGAAATACGGACTAAAGTCCTGATACGCATCGCCTAAACGATGTGTCCTAATTTGGTTCCATTTGAAAATTATCGTTCTCTCTTGGTTCAAAGTGAGTCTCCAAATACTGTTCGATCATTTCTTTCGTTACATGACCTACCTTGGCACAAAAACAGCCTCTTGCCGAAAAGTGCCTGCCCCAGTATCTCTTTTTCAAGTGAGAATATTCTTCGAAAAGCTTGCTCGATGTCCGCCCTTTGATTCGCCTCATAATTTCACTCAGTGCCATCCTCGGCGGACAACTGACCAGAATATGTACATGATCCTTGCTCACTACACCGCTTATTATCCGAATCTCAAAAGCTTCACAAGTTTCCCTAACCAGCGCTCGCACTCGATCTGCAATCTCACCCGTCAGCACCTTGTATCAATATTTTGTTACTCAAAAAAAGTGATAATCTATTTAAAAAACTGTATGGCTTCGGTGCCTGTAGTCCATGTTCGCCTCCGTTCAAAAAGCGTATTATCGCAGCTAAAGCTAACCGGCTTTAGCCGGTGGTTTTAACCTTGTGGTGGAAAATAAATTTACAGTTCAGGTGTTAGTGAAAAAAATAGCTATATAGGCTTTACATAAATTGCTTGTACCCCCCACTTACTAATCAGGTATTTTAAATACGCACGATGCACATGAAGCTGAATCTGCCAACAATTGAAGATATTCGACTCGCCTATCGTGAAGGCGAG
>CAIWRI010000136.1 GCA_903915035.1 uncultured Nitrosomonadales bacterium
ACCCCATTGATAGCTGTGTCTGAATCATTGTTCTCTCTTCGATACTCAACTGCTTGTAAATTTTTCCCATGCAACATTCTCCTCTAAAAATGTTGCACTTGGTTTTTGAGCGCACCCAAGCATTCCAACACCGGCCCCAAATGAAAACAAAAATATTCGATACAATCAGCGAGATACCCAAAGATGTCTGGAATCAGCTGCAAAACGGTCATTCATGCAGTTATGCCCATGAATTCTGGATGATACTGGAACAATCCGGATTAAACGATTTTCGTTATCAATATGCGCTGTTTTATGACGAGACAGATAAACCGGTCGCTTTTACCAGCTTTTACAGCATTACAACCGATATCGCCATTTTCGCTCCCGAAAAACTCAGGGTCTGGTTATCAAAAATACGGCGGTTTTTCCCCAACTTCCTTAAATTCAAAATGCTCGAATGCGGAACGCCGATTACCCTTAACAAGCCATTTGTTGCCGATGCGACAGTATCAGCGAAGTCGATAATCAATGCACTGCATACATTGCTGATGAAGCAGGCCAAAGGACATCTCCTGATCGTGGTAAGGGATTTTGAAGCCGAAACACTTGCAATCGAACCTGTCTTTAACGATCTTGGCTACCATCTGGTAGACAGCCTGCCGACCACCTATATGGACATTAAATGGCCGACACCACAAGCTTATCTGGCCTCGATGAAAAGTTACTATCGCAGCAAACTACTCAAACACTTACGCGTCAACCAGCAACAAGGTATACGGCATGAACTGCATGATGATTTCGCAGACCTTGCCGACATTCTGTGCGATCAATGGCTGGTCGTGCATAACAGTGCAAGCGAATATCAGCGGGAAATACTCACACCTGAATTCTACCGGGGATTTTCTTCAAAACTTGGCACTCGCTCCAAAGCGATCCTGTTTTACTGCAATGATAAACTGATCGGTCACGCATTATTGCTGGTTGACGGCCAGATGCTACGCTGGCTGTATTTCGGTCGCACCACGGCCATCAATGATAGCCTTTATATCTATGTCGCACACCAGGTTGTTGAAACCGCCATCAATCTTGGTGTGACTCAGCTTGAAATGGGACTGACCACTTATCCCATTAAAAAAGATCTGGGCGCTTACATGTCGCCGATCAGATTCGCACTGCGCTCACCTTCACGCGTCATCAATCCCTTTATCGGCTTCTACTATCCCCTGCTTAATCACACCCCGGAAATCCAAAATAAAAATATCTTCAAGGATGAAGTTACCGCACCCCGATAATGCGCCGCAAAAAGATCCTGATCAATTTGCGCCACAGGGTTGTGCGCCCGCCGCTCTGCGTCAGCCAGGCGGATAATTCATCCAGAGCCTGTTCGGGCGTAAGCAACTGTTTGCCATTCCGGCTCAGATACAAGGGATAGCGAATCAATACGCCGGCCACCAGTTCATCCAGCGTCAAAGATCGCGTGCGCCTGGCAATCTTGACAATATCGCGGGTCAATCCCCAGCCGGCATAAAACGGCTGACCGTAACAGGTAACCAACTTACCGCGCAGTAATGCTTCAAAGCCGGCTAAAGAAGTCATTACATGCACTTCGTCAACAAGCGTTAGCATCGCCCCCATCGCCGCTTCAGTTACCACCTCATCACACCACAGATGCGCATCCTGCTCCCCCTGCCCTTCGGCACGCAAACGCGCGTATACATCAGGATGCGGCTTGTAAATCACATACGCAGCAGGATTTGCCTCGCGTACCGCTTTCAAAAGTCCGATATTGCTGCGTACACCCGGAGCCCCAAACGCCAGCGACGCATCGCTCTCCACCTGTCCCGGAACCAGAATCATCCGTTGATTACCTGACGGACGCTGCCAGCTTTTAGCACCTACATTGTATTTTGTCAGTCCGCTTGCCACGACACGGGACCGCAACTCAAAGGCTCTGCCGAGTAAGTTATCGTCAAATTCTGTCTGTGCCAGCAGCCATTCCAGATCCGATGGCTGCGTTGCATCGTAATAAATACCTCGCCGGTCAACGATCCAGGACATGGGTCGCACCAGATCCGCGCCCAAACCCACTGATCTTAAAAAACCATCTTCCATCCGCCATATCTGCACCGATGCAGCGACCCCTGCCGGTACAGGGCGCATACCCCACAATACCAGGATTGCATTTGCCGCCAGCTCCTCAATGGAATCAATAAATACCACCTGAGACGCAGCAAAACACTGCTTAACAACAGGATGTTTCCAATAGGGAAATTGATAGGCATACAGGGTTTTCGATATTGGGATATTGTGCATCATCAGTCAGCCGCCTTTTTCTTTCCCGTTTGAGCCGTCAAAGATGCCTGTTTTCGAGTGGCTCGAACACGCGTAACCTCTCTGATAATAGCCTCCATGGCACCCTTATCCTTGTCCGGACTCGCTAACTCAGCCAGGCCACCAACCAAGCCAAGCAACCATAACGCAGTAGTATAAACGCCGATACTAACGCTAGCATCACCTCGTTCCATCCGAATCAACGTAGGCACGGACACGCCGATCCGCATAGCCCAATGCCGCTGTGATTCGTTCCGCCGCAGACGTGCCAGCGCAAGTTGTTCTCCAAGGGAAAACAGGGCTTCAGCCGCCTCGGGTGGCAGTGAACTTAGTGCTATGGATGATTTAGTCATAATATATACTTTATCATAAACAGCTATTACGGTAAATTATATGTTACTTTAATTTCCATCCAATTGCGCCAGTAGTGCATCCACCCGGACAAAATGATCAGCCCAGCACGGCGTTTTAAAATGCGCCATGCGTAATATTTGCGCAACGCGACGTTCATCATCAGACTGCATATACTGCATGACAAGTTCACACCAGCGCACGCCATCCAGCGGGTCGATATATTCGGGAATATCTCCGGCTATTTCCCTGAAAACCGGCAGATCACTGGCAATCACCGGCACGTCCAACGCCAGCGCCTCAACCAGCGGCATGCCATAGCCTTCAACAAAGGAAGGAAACAATAATGCCTGTGCATGATGCAAATAATTCACCAGCTCGTCATCCGTGCAATCAGCCAGTTCAATGACAAAGCCCTTGAGCATGCTACATCGCTCCAGCAAATCCACCACATTCTCGCATTCCCAACCGCGCTGCCCGATCACCACCAGGCGCGGAGCGAGAGTGCCATGCTGCTCGATCAAACGTCGCCATACTTGCAACAACAACAAATGATTTTTACGCGGCTCTATCGTGCTCAATACCACAAAATACGGCTCGCTCACAGGGCGCACACTCGTCATGCAATCAGCAGGTCCGGGTGCCAGCAGTCCAACCACCGCAGGCGGCATAACGAACTGAGATTCATCGGCAAATTGCTGCAAATCATTCAGCGTAGCCTGTGAATTGGCGATCACGCCGTGCCCCAGCGTTAAAACATGCTGCATGCGACGCTGATGTTTCAAATCTTCACCCGCACGACAATATTCCGGATGGGTAATCGGTATTAAATCATGCACCACAAACACAGGACGAACTTGCAGTCTGCGCAACATGGCGACATACGCATCCTCATGCAACCCTGAATGTCCGGTGTTAAAAAATAGACTGCCCGCGACTGAATTTTGCCGCCAGCCTCCAGCGAGGATTCCACGCGCAATGATCCATGCGACATTGGATACAGGGTTTTCCAGCCAGGCAAATAGCAGTACCGACTGCGCGCGCGGCATTACCCACAAACGCCCCGCCCAGCGTATCACCGCGCACGCACGGGACCCGTAATGCTGCACATACGCCAGCCCTACCCTGTCAACACCCGTCGGCAGCCTGTCCTGCCTGAAACGGGATACCAGACGCGTTACATCAATCAGTATTGTCGTTAAATCGCCTACGTCACCATCGTCATCAATTACAGATAAGCGTGAATCCATGTTGTTCTCCTTCTTTTTTGTTGGCCTTGCGAAAGCTAATGACACGAATGCCGTTTTCAATTTGCATAAAACACAGCGAAGATAACTCAATGCCAGTAAATGAATCTCAGAGTATCGTTTGCGCGTATCCTGCCAGATATTAGCACTGTAAAAATCAACCTCTTCAACCCGTTCTAGCGTTCAGCGATGTTGCGGGCATTCTTCTCCCTTCCCCCTGTATCTGCTTTTAAAGAGACTAGTACCTACTAAGGAAATTCTTATTCTGTTTTAAATATTCTCTGATGTATTTATTTGCAACTCCTATTATTGATTCCGGAGCAGGCAGACTATTTTAAAACATCAGAATTTACTAAGAAAATTCCTAGTAAAATTTCAGTACTTTCTCATATCTTTATTCTGAAAATACTATTACTATGCATAGAACGTGGTCTTCAGAATTTTCGGTATTTACCAAATTATATATATCATTTAAATAGGAAATAACTTGAATAACGCATCAGATATTAACAATAAAAATTCTGTACAGAGTGGCATTATTCATCGTATCAAAGGCATCAACCGTTTATTCCTGTATTCCGTACTGGTGCCCACCACCCTGTCAGTATTGTATTTTGGCCTGCTGGCATCCCCGGTATATATTTCCGAATCCAGTTTCGTGGTGTACAGCCCCAGTCAGAGCTTCAGTGCAACGAGCATTACCAGTTTGCTTAGCGGTTCCTCAGGCAATTACTCAGCAAGCGCGGCGAACACCATCCATGATTACATCGATTCATGGGATGCCATGAGCGCGCTGAACCAGACTTATAATCTCAAATCCATCTATGGCAATCAGCAAATTGATAGGCGGTTTCAAGCACCAAGTGCAAAAAGTGCTGCGTGATGTAGCTTAAAGTCAAAAGCGTCTGGCATGAACAGTTCAACCGGACATTTGAAACCGAGTGACTTACGTGGACGGGTATTTAATTTCCACGCAATCGCGTC
>CAIWRI010000137.1 GCA_903915035.1 uncultured Nitrosomonadales bacterium
CAAACGCTTGAGTAAGCTAACAACATGGACACCTGCGGTGTCCGCGCTATTCATCCTTCCCCTTCATTCAGAAACACGAGCCGGAAGGCGACATGTTTCGTGGGAATGCCCTTGCGGCATGAACGGGGAGGATTTCCGCGCATTCCGTTAAATAGCAGTTAATAGAAGTCAGAAAGACTCTGCTCCAGCAGCGCCAGATTTTACGGCTCATCATCGATGATCAACAGTGTATTTTTTATCATGTTGTTCACCCGAGTGAAATCCCCATATTTGCTGCGATTAACCCGATTGCGGCTTTGCCGCTCTTGAAGTCATATGCCTCAACGGCTAGCGTTACAGCAGCCATTTGGCTGGTTGACAACACGCCGCCCAATTCGGCCAGTACGGGCCTGACTGCCGTCATGCGGTCCGTGTCCAGCGCATCCCGCATGCGTTTGAACACTAAAGCCGTCTGTGCGCTGTCACGCAAGACTGCCTGCTCATACACGATAACGGCTGGCGCGTAATGCGAAATCGAGCTTAATACCATTTCAAGCGCAGCTTGCAACTGCAGCAAACTTCCGGCAGGATCTTCATCCGCACACAGCGCGCGATCCGTCCTTGCCGCCAGCTCGGCTACCTGCAGCAATGCCAGACTGCCTGCCGCGCTTTTTAGCTTGTGCGCCAGCATCTGAGCTTGGGCGGGCGCAAGATTTTTCATCTCACTGACGCAATCGGCATAATCGCGAGCGAACTTACGCAGATATTGCTTGTACAACGTGACATCCTTCCATATTGCCAGTCCGCTCGTCACCGAAATACCCGGCGGCTCTACGCCGGCTGATGGCTCAACCGCCGTAACGGACAAGGCTGCCAGCCCGGCTCTGCTGCATAGTTGCAAAATCAGGACAATGGCCTGCTCTACATCAAAAGGCTTGGCGATGTAGCCTGTCATGCCTGCGGCAAAGGCTTCCTCCTGTTGCGAGCTGAAGGCCCCTGCGGTGAGCGCAAGCACCGGGGTACTGCGTATCAATCGGGTCGCCTCGAAACCGTCCAGCACCGGCATCTGGATATTCATCAGCACAATGTCTATTTCGGCCGGATGCGCCAGCAGAATATCCACAGCCTCACGACCATCGTTCGCCAGCACCACCTGAGCGCCCTCGCCCGAGAAGATACGCTGCGCGACATCCCTGTTAATATCGCTGTCATCGGCTACCAGCAAACGCAGTCCTGCCAGCCTGTGTCCGTGCACTATTACCGGCGGCGTCAGGCCGTCACGCACACGGCGCGCCTGAAGTACGGCATCATACAGGCGGGATGCGGTGACCGGTTTGCTTAGCACAGCATCAACCAGATGGCTATCCGGTTGTGCCAGCAATGCCTCTTTCGAATAGGCGGTAGCCATGATGATAACAGGCCCTTGACCTGGCAAAGCGTGAACGACACGCACCACAGCCAGCCCGTCCGTGCCGGGCATCTGCCAGTCAATCAGCAACACTTCTTCCGGTTTGTCACCTCCTTGTCGCGTCTGTACATGCCGGATGACGGCCTCGCCCGAATCCACTACAGTCGCTGTCCAGCCCAGTCCTTCTACAGTCAGCCTCAGTGCCTCGCGCGCGATGGCGTTGTCATCCGCAATTAAAATATCGAGCCTGTCCATTTCCACTGAAGCCAGCGGTGGCATGGATTGCCGCCCGAAGGACAGTTCAAACCAAAATTCACTGCCGCTGTTAAGACCGAGCTCTCCGCCCATCAATGTGATCAGACGGCGGCTAATCGTCAGCCCCAGTCCGGAGCCGCCAAAGCGGCAAGTGGTCGAGCTATCGGCCTGCGAGAAGGCGGTGAATATTTTTTGCTGATTTTCCGCTGAAATGCCAATTCCGCTGCCATGAACGGAAAAGCGCAGCGTGACTGTTTGTCCGGTCTCGCTCACTTGCTTGACCGCCAGTTCCACATGGCCCTGCTCGGTGAACTTGATGGCATCGCCGACCAGATTAATCAGTACTTGTCCCAGTCTCAAGGCATCACCGCACAAGTATTCCAGCGGCCCTGCCGGAGGCGTGATCACCAGTTCGAGCTGTTTGTCCCCTGCGGCGATACTCATGATATTTGCCAGATTTTCGAATAATTCACTCAATTTGAAGGGGGCATTTGCGAGCATCATCTGGCCGGCATCAATATTGGAAAAGTCGAGAATGTCGTTGATAATATTCAGCAAAGACTGGCTTGCCATGCGTATCTTGCGCGCCAGCAGTTTGGCTTCACCCGGCAAATTCGCCTTCTCCAGCAGATAGGTCAGCCCCAGCACACCGTTCATCGGCGTCCTGAGTTCGTGGCTCATATTGGCCAGAAAGCTTGACTTAGCCAAATTGGCGGCTTCAGCGGCTCCGGTACGTTGAACAAGCTCTTCGTTGAGGGCGGTCAGTTCAATTTCTGCCAGTTTGAGCGGGGTAACATCCATCGCCAGCACATAAAATCCTGCAATCGCATTATCAACGAGATCAGGAATATAACTGGTCTGGGTGTATCTTGTCGTCCCGTCCGCCTTGGTGATTATTCGTTCAAAATTCTGAGCTTCGCCGCGCAATGCACCCAGAATATAAGGTTCATTGGCCCGTAACAGCTCATCACCCAGCACTTTCTGCAACGAGATGCCGGGCACTTCTTCACTGCGCACACCAAACCATTCAAAGTAGGCGTAATTGGCAAACCGACAGCGCAGTTCCGCATCCCAGTAACCTATCATGACTGGCATTGCATCTGTCACAGTATGGATAAAGGCCTCCTTTTGCGTCAGCAACTGGTTGGCCTCCTGCAAATGAGCGGTGCGCAGCGCGACTTCACGATTAAGCTGACTATTTGCCTCCGCCAATACCTGATTTTCAATGCGTAACTGTTCATGCCGTTGTCGCTGCGCCTGCAAACGGGTAATTCGATACGCGCCAAAACCGAGCAGGAATAAACTCAGCAGTGCAATAGATGCATCTTCCAGCAGATATGTGCTGAAAGCCGCCTTAAGTAAATGCACATCTCGCCACGAAACGACTTTTAAATAGACAGAAGCGCCATTCGGATTGGTAATCTTGATTGTTTTCCAGGTCCACAGACCATCCGCCAGTTTACGCTGGCCATTTTCAACACGGGAAATCAGTGCCCAGACCTTGGGGTTTCGTGTCGCCATGCTGGCACCGCCTTTAAACATGAAGCCCCACTCATCCTTGTTCTGCGATGCTTTCAGCCAGTAGCCGTCAGCATTGAGCAGCATTAACTGACTGCCCGTGCGCACCTCACTGGCGAAATCCGCTAGCGGGCGACTTAATCTCAGGTTCAGGATGAAAAATCCCTGCGCCTTGTTCTGTCGGTCAAAAACCCGCATAGCTATGCGTATCGTCGGTGTGTAAGGCGTTGTCACCCGGCCATAGCTAGCCTTAAGATCGATCGGGGAGACGTAGATTTCATTTTGTTGAAGGTGCCGCATTGCGCTTACATAATAACGGGCATGCACGTCCTGCAACTTATCGCCGGGGGTCACTAACACCTGCCCTTCGTTATGAACGCGAACGCGTTCTATGCCGTCCTCGCCTAACCAGCGTATTTGTTGATACTCCGGATTACGCAACAGCATAGAAACAAAGGATTTTTCAACCAGCGGCTCAGTTGCCGAGCATAACGGGACATTCAGTGCATCCTGAATATCCTGTTCAAGGAGCACCAGACTCTGCAGCCTCGGCGCTGCCCGCTCGACAATATCATTCAGGGTTTTGCCGGCGACTTTAACTTCAAAGTTTTCGTAATTTGATTCGCCGGCGTCTAAATCAGATTTTTGTATCGCCGCGATCAGCACGGCAACGACGCAGATCACCAGAGCGACAGGCAGAAATATTTTGAGGAAACTGCCAAGTGGCTGTTGCCGGCTGCATTTAATATCGAGACTCATTTGCAATGACCTGAATAGGCATACGGGAAGGGTTGATAACGTTAACTTTTAATATTGTACCCCCGTCATTACAGTTAATCATATCAGGTACAACTAAGTTGCTTGCAGACGGGCTTGAAATTCGCGCCGGCGGCTAGCCGTCCTGCTTGAAGGTTAAGGGCGCTTGACTGGCTGAATTTTTCTACAAAGGGCAACGCGTCATGCCAGCTCGCTCGTTTCAATTGCCTGCAGTTTGCGGGGGAAAGGGCAAATAAGTCGCCGGGCGAGTGTCAGTTAATAAGCCAAGTTGCATTTCGCTGCCGCACTCTGCGCTTTGCAGCGCCAGCTCAAGCAACGCCATGCTCAGTATGGCGTCATCAAGCGAGACGGGATTGGCGCTATGCAAGCGTATCGCATCGCGAAACTTGGCATAAAACTGCCGGTAATCTCCGTACAGATTCATGTAACGTCCGCCAGACACAAGGCTGCCCTGCGCGTTCAGCAAGACACCCTCGCGCGGATCATAGCCCCATGCTGCACCACCCGGCCTCTCACCACGCTTCAAGGCTTCTTCTTGCGTATCCGAGCCGAATTTGCTATAACTGCCCAGCTCGCCTTTGAGGACATAGCGCGGCGTTTCATCGGCCTGTAACAGGCTGGCATGAAGGATCACACGCAAGCGCGGATAACGCAGCAGCACATGAAAGTAATCCACGGTCTGTGCCTTTTCGCGTTGCACGGCAAATTCCGCCTGGATTGCAATGGGCCGGCCAAACAAGTGCAGCGTCTGGTCGAGCAGATGCGGCCCCAGATCGAACCACAAACCACTGCCCTCGCCTGCTTGCTCGCGCCAGCGTGCCCGCACGTCCGGCCGATAGCGATCGAAGTTTGATTCGAAACTTGTCAGCTCACCCAACTGCTCTGATTTGATAAGCTCGCGCAAGGTCAGAAAGTCCGCATCCCAGCGGCGGTTATGAAATACCGACAACAGCAGATTATTTCGCTCAGCCAGTTTTTTGAGTTCACGCGATTGCGCGGCGGTGACAGTAAAAGGCTTGTCCACCACAACATGCTTACCCGCCAGCAAAGCGCGCCTGGCAAGTTCGAAATGCGTGTGATTGGGGGTTGCGATGACGATGATGTCAAGCGCTGTCGTGCTTAACAACTCATCAAGCGAGGGGCTGACTTGAAGCCCGGGGAAATCCGTCCGCACCTTTGCCGCATCGCCAGACACGACAGCAGCCAGCGCCAGCCCGGGTATGCTGAGGATTAACGGCGCATGTATGGTTTTTCCGGCGTAACCATAGCCGATTAAGGCGACTTTCAGTTTACTGTTCATCAATATTTCCTGGCGAGCATCATAAAATGCGCAATTCGGTCACAGGGTCGAAATACACGGTCTTGGACATATCGAACATAAACGCCATGCGCTCACCCTGGCTTTTGGCATAATCCGGATGCACGCGGCACACGATATTCTTATCGTTGATGGTGATCACCAGTAAGGTGTCAGCGCCGGTAGGCTCAGAGATTTCTATCGTCGTTTCGGCGACATAAAAATTCGGTGCACCCGCCAGAAAATCAACTTTGTGGGTGATTTTTTCAGGCCGTATGCCGACAATGATTTCCCGGCCGGCATAAGCTGCCAGGGCGGAAGATGCGCCCTCAACCGGAAACACGTGCGTTTGTCCGCCGGTATCCATTTTGAGGCCGAATTTCCCATCGAGCACGGCGACCCGGCAGGGAATGAAATTCATCGAAGGAGAACCCATGAAGCTTGCAACGAATAAATTGACCGGATTGTCGTAGATCTGCTGTGGCGTGCCGAATTGCACCACTTCGCCGTCTTTCATCACGGCGATCTTGTCGCCCAGGGTCATCGCTTCGACCTGATCGTGAGTCACGTACACGATAGTCTTGCCGACACGTTTGTGCAGCAATTTTATTTCGGTGCGCATCTCGACCCGCAATTTGGCATCCAGATTGGAGAGCGGTTCATCGAACAGGAACAAGGTCGGATTGCGCGCGATGGCGCGTCCCATGGCAACGCGCTGACGCTGACCGCCTGATAGTTGAGAGGGTTTACGGTCCAGCAGTTGTTCCATTTGCAGAATCTGCGCAACTTGTGCGACGATCTTTTGCTGTTCGGCTTTAGGAACTTTGCGTATTTCCAAACCAAAGGAAATATTTTGTCTGACGGTCATATTCGGATAAAGGGCGTAGGACTGAAACACCATGGCGATGTCGCGATCTTTCGGACTCAGGTCATTTACTTTTCTCTCCCCGATATACACCTCGCCCGAAGTGATGTTATCCAGCCCTGCGATCATTGCCAGCAAGGTGGATTTTCCACAGCCGGAAGGACCTACCAGGATCAGGAATTCCCCTTCCTCAATCTCAATGTTGATGCCCTTTAGTATTTCAGTTGTGCCGTAAGATTTACGCACATTTCGGATTGACAGTGCTCCCATGATTTCCTTTCCTTAGCCTTTAACAGAGCCGGCAGTGAGCCCGCGTACAAAATATTTTCCAGCGACAATATAAATAAACAGCGTGGGCAACGCGGCGATGATGGCAGCGGCCATGTCTACGTTGTAGCCGATCACACCGGTTGAGGTGTTAACCAGATTGTTTAACGCCACGGTGACCGGCTGATGATCACCCGATGAGAACACCACGCCGAATAAAAAATCATTCCATATCTGAGTGAATTGCCAGATGATGGACACCACGACGATGGGTGTTGAAATCGGCAGGATGATGCGCCAGAAGATGCGCAGGAATCCCGCCCCATCAATTCTGGCAGCCTTGACCAACTCGTCCGGAATGGTGACATAGTAATTGCGGAAGAACAGCGTGGTGAACGAAACGCCATAAACCACATGGACGAAAATCAGTCCTGAGATGGTGTTAAATATACCGAGTTCACCCAGGGTGCGAGCCATAGGCAGCAAGATCACCTGAAACGGAATGAAGCAGCCTATCATCAGGGCGGAAAAGAAAATATCGCTGCCGCGGAACCGCCACAGGGTGAGCACATAGCCATTGAATGCGCCTGCCAGCGTTGAAATCAGCACGGCTGGGACAACGAAGCGAAACGAGTTCCAGAAATAGACGCTCATGCCTTCACAGCGTACGCCTATGCAGGCTTTGCTCCATGCATCCAGCCAGGGTTGAAAGGTGACATGCGCAGGCAGCGAGACAAGACTGCCGGTGCGTATGTCGTCGAGCGTTTTCAGCGAGGTGGATAGCATGATGAACAAGGGCATCAGGTAATACAGGCAGACCAGACCCAGCAGGGTATAGATGAGATATCGCCCGAAGCGGGAGGAACCTTGTGTTTGAGTATTGGACGAATCAGCCACGGCGCGAACTCCTTAATTCAGAATACAGGAAGGGAACCACTACAGCCGCCACGATCATCAGCATCATCATCGCACTCGCAGCGCCCATGCCTATCTGGTTGCGCGTAAAGGAAAAGGTGTACATGAAGGTCGCCGGTGTGTCACTGGAAAAGCCGGGGCCGCCGCCGGTCAGGGCCATGACCAGATCGAAGCTCTTGATGGCGATATGAGACAAAATCATGAAGGCCGAAAAAAATACCGGACGCAGGCTGGGAATAATGATGCGCCAGTAGATGACAGGCAAGGATGCGCCATCCACTTGCGCCGCCTTGATAATGGAATCATCCACACCGCGCAATCCGGCCAGAAACATGGCCATGATAAAACCCGATGACTGCCAGACTCCGGCTATGACGACGGTGTAGATGGACAGCTCGGAGTTGGTCAGCCAGTCAAAGGTAAAATTGTGAAAGCCGAAGTCACGAACCAGCTTTTCAATCCCCAGGCCGGGGTTGAGCATCCATTTCCATGCCGTGCCTGTCACCACAAAAGACAAGGCCATCGGGTAGAGATAAACTGAACGTATAAAACCTTCACCGCGAATTTTCTGATCCAGCAGTATCGCCAGTGACAGCCCGATAGCCAGACAGCCAGCAATAAATAAGCCGCCGAACAAGGCCAGATTTTTCAACGCGACCCACCAGCGTTCGTTGGCAAACAGCGCGTGATACTGGCTTAGCCCTGCGAACTCATAGTTCGGCAGCATGCGGGAGGTAGTGAAAGAAAGACAGCCTGTCCACAGGATAAATCCATAGATGAACAGCAGAGTAACGACAAAGGTCGGTGCCAATATTATTTTTGGCAGCCATGTTTCGATACGATCAGAAAGACTTAGCCGGCAGGGCTTTCTGACAGTGTCATCAACGGCAGACGGGGGGGAAGCTAGCATGACCATTTCCTCAATTTTGCTGATGCGTACCCGCCGGGCACGCATCACGACAGCTTGGCTACAGTTAATTTCAAATTGTTCATTAGCAAGAAATCGCCTCATACCGACAAGCCGGAATGACAAACTAATGGATTATTTGAGTTATTTCGTCCGGGCCGCAGCGGCAAGTTTGACCACTGCTTGTGCGGATGTCATCTCAGAGTTGAAAAATTGCGTCACGACATCCTGGATCGCGCCGGTGGTTGCTGCCGGAACTGCCATCTGATGAGCGATACTTGGCACCAGTGTGCCGGCCTTCGAGGACGCGATGAAGTCAGTGTGTGATTTTTTCGCACAATCGTCAAACTTGTCCATCTTTACATCCAGACGTGCAGGTATCGAGCCTTTGTTAAGGTTAAATATCTCCTGGAATTCCGGACTCATAATCGCGCTGGCAAGATCATCCTGCCCTTTTGTTGCTTCAGCCGACTTTTGTTTAAACATCACGAAACTGTCGATGTTGTAGGTAAAGTCGCCTTTCGTGCCGGGTGCATCGACACACAGGTAGTCAGCACCGGGTTTCTTGCCTGCAGCAGCGAACTCTCCTTTGGCCCAGTCACCCATGAATTGCATACCAGCCTTGCCTTGTATCACCATTTGTGTAGCCAGGTTCCAGTCGCGTCCGGAAAAATCCTTATCTACATATTTGCGCACCATGCGGAAAGTGTTGAACGCCTTTAACATGGTCGCACTCTGCAGCGCGCCCTGATCCAGCTGAACCATGGATTTTTTATAAAAATCAGCACCACCTACACCCAACACCACCGATTCAAAAATGGTAAAATCTTGCCACGGCTGTCCCCCGTGTGCCACGGGAATGAAACCGGCTTTCTGAAGTTTGTCGGCGGCGGCAGGAAATTCAGCCCAGGTTTTCGGAACGGTAGCACCTGCTTTTTTGAATACGGCCGGGTTGACCCACATCCAGTTTACCCGGTGCACATTGACCGGAACGGCAACATAATTTCCCTGGTATTTCATCGCGCTACTCACGACAGGCGGGAGCTGTGCATCCCAATGCCCGGCCTTGGCAACAGCGGAGAGATTGGCCAGCACGCCTTCGTTAGCCCATTCCTGAATCGACGGACCTTTAATTTGTGCCGCAGTTGGCGCATCGCCTGCAACCACTCTGGCCTTTAGCACTGTCATTGCATTTTCGCCACCACCGCCTGAAACCGCAAAATCCTTCCAGCTATCCCCTTTGGCCTGCATGAGTTTTTTTAATTCACCTACCGACTTTGCCTCGCCGCCCGATGTCCACCAGTGCAGCACCTCGACCTCTGCGGCTTGCGCAGAGAAAACCGCCAGTGAAAGTGCCATTGCTACCGCTAATTTTGTTTTGTGTTGAATACAATTCATTTTTCCGCTCCCCGTTAATGATAGTGCCTATATGCGGCTTATTCAGCTAAAACCGCTGACACTTTGGATATTCTTTACTGCACTACGAACATTAAAACCGCTTCCCGCCTGGCTATGGATGAATAACCCCGTAATTACATGCAGTGCCCGAAAACTGACACCGCGGATTAATTTACACGAGTAAATATTTATTGTCAATATTAATTAAATTCGCAAAACAACAGCGTGGATTTTAAGCCATAATTATTTAAGCAAGCTTCTAATACAAGGCTATTTGCTGCAAAGCTACTCGTGTATACTTAACCGCGTAATTTTTGCAATAAAAGCGTGTCGCAGTCGCTATATCGCTTGATTTGAGACAAGTTATGTAATATAGTTACGCCTATTTTAGTGATTTTGTAACTACGTGGCTTTTAAAATACCCGCTCACTACGCGAGTTACACGTTAAAACTCATGCAGATTCGTGCAGTCAACATCTAACCGGTACAGGCTATGGCATTCGATATTATTTTATTTGGCGGCAAAGGCGATTTGAGTTGGCGCAAATTGATGCCGGCCTTGTTTCAGGCACACAGGCACGGTGCACTGCCGTCCGATGGCCGAATCCTGGCCGTGTCCAGGGACGAGACAGATACGCTGCATTACCAGCAGTGGCTGGAGGACAAGTTTAAACAACTGTCGTGGGACGAGGACTATACAGAAATACAATTTACCGCTTTTTTGCAATGCATCGAATATCTGTCGCTGGACTTGACCGAAACGGCGCACTACCACCGTGTCGCCGACTGGGTCGCTACGGGCACGGCCGAGTCGGTGACCCTGTATCTGGCCACGACACCGCAGCTATTCACCGGGATTTGTGAAGGACTGGCTAAAGTAGGACTCAATCACGCCGGTGTGCGGGTGGTACTGGAAAAACCGCTGGGACACGATCTGGAATCGGCCAGGGCGATCAACAAGGCGGTCAGTGGCTGTTTCGCAGAAAATCAGATCTTTCGTATCGATCATTACTTAGGCAAACAGTCGGTGCAAAACTTGCTGGCCCTGCGCTTCGGCAATTGCCTGTTTGAACCCTTGTGGCGTCGCGAGGCGGTGCAAAATGTGCAGATCACCATTGCCGAGGATCTGGGCGTAGAGCAGCGCGGCGGTTATTACGATCAAAGCGGCGCCTTGCGTGACATGGTGCAGAACCATCTGTTGCAATTACTCTGCATCGTCGCCATGGAACCGCCCGCCAGTGATGACGCCGATGCGATACGCGACGAAAAGTTAAAAGTATTACGTTCGCTGCGGGTTTATAAAGATCACGAAGTCAATCAATATGTGGTGCGCGGCCAGTACCGGGAAGGCATCATTGAGGGGGTGAAAGTGCCCGGTTATCTGGACGAGTCCGGCGTGCCCAATAACAGCAATACGGAAACTTACGTGGCTATCCGTGCCGAAATCGACAATTGGCGCTGGGCGGGCGTGCCATTTTTCCTGCGTACCGGCAAGCGTCTGGCTAAAAAATCCGCAGAAATTGTCATTAATTTCAAGGCAGTTCCCCATTCGATTTTTGGCATGCCGATGCAGCCGGCAAACAATCGTCTGGTTATATCCTTACAGCCGGAAGATAAGATCGAATTACAACTGTTCGCCAAAATATCCAACCGGGAGCAACTGGACAGCAATCGCCTGACAGCAGTCAATCTCGACTTGAATTTTAAGGACGCGTACGGCAATCAAACCATTGATGCTTACGAGCGTCTGTTATTGATGGTGATTGCCGGTCGTCTGGATTTATTTGTGCGCTTTGACGAGCAACAGGCAGCCTGGAACTGGGTAATGCCGATTCTGAATGCCTGGGAAAACAACACCACGGCGCCCAGATCTTATGTGGCGGGCACTTGGGGTCCACCGGCCGCCAGTGCCCTGGTGGCACGCGACAACGCCAGCTGGGCTGAGGAAAGCTAGTAAATGAACTTACTGGATAAAGTAGCTGCAAACAAAGCGGCGCTGTCGGTCGCTGAACGTCGTGTGGCCAGGCTGGTGCTGGATGATCCGAGGGGCTTCTCAACGCTGCCCGTCACGGTGCTGGCCGAAAAAGCAGCAGTGAGTAAACCGACGGTGGTGCGTTTTTGCAGAAGTCTGGGCTACGAGGGGCTGACCGATTTTAAATTGAAGCTGGCCGGCAGCCTCAATCAGGGCGTGCCCTTTATTCATACGGCGGTCAACGAGCAGGACAGTACTCAGCTGATGATCGTAAAAATCATCGACAACGTGGTGAGCGCCTTGTTGCAATACAGAAACGAGGCTAGCAGCAGCAGCTTTCAGCAGGCCATTGATGCGCTTTATGAGACAACCCGCTCGGGCGGACGAGTCGAATTTTACGGCGTAGGGAACTCAGGTTTCGTGGCGCAGGATGCCCAGCACAAATTTTTTCGCTTAGGCGGAAACACCGTCGCCTTTTCTGACGGACATGTGCAGATTATGGCGGCGACTATGCTTGGCAGCAAGGATTGCGCGGTCATCATCTCCAACTCGGGACGCAGCCGCGACTTGCTTGATGCAACCGAAATTGCCGGCAAAACCGGTGCTACGACGATTGTGATTACCGCGAGCGGTTCGCCGTTAGCCGGGCTCGGACATATTCTGCTGGCAGCGGATCATCCCGAGGGCTACGACCGCTACAGCCCGATGATTTCAAGACTGCTGCATTTATCTATTATTGATATTTTGACCACGGGGGTCGCGCTCAAAATAGGCCCGACACTCAGACCCATGCTTGAAAACATCAAAAAAAATCTTAAAAACAAAAGATACAGCGACGCCTAGCGCGCATTTGCTGCGGCACAATTTTTCTCAAGGATTGTTGAGACTTACTATGATAAACAACACTGTACACTTAATTACCGAACGAATCAGATTAAGAAGCCGGGACAGTCGCACGGCCTATCTGCAAGACATCCATAAGCGCCTGGCTACCCCTGCGGCGAGAGGCGAGATGGGCTGTGCCAATATTGCCCACGCCTGGGCTGCACTGCCGCAAAACGACAAATTAAAGCTGGTGCATGAAAAAGCACCTCATCTGGCGATTGTCACCGCATACAACGATATGTTGTCAGCGCATCAGCCTTATGCAGCTTATCCCGGCATTATTCGGGATGAGGCGCACAAACTGGGCATCACCTGTCAGGTCGCAGGCGGCGTGCCGGCAATGTGCGACGGGATTACGCAAGGCGGCGAAGGCATGGAGCTCAGCCTGTTTTCCCGCGATGTGATTGCCATGAGCAGCGCAATCGCGCTGTCACATAACGTATTTGATGCTGTTTTATATCTTGGGGTTTGCGACAAGATTGTTCCCGGTCTGTTGATCGGTGCGTTGAACTTCGGCTATCTGCCGGGTATTTTTGTGCCGGCAGGCCCTATGTCATCCGGTCTGTCGAATAAGGAAAAAGCTAAAGTCCGCGAGTTAAGCGCGCAAGGCCTGGTCGGCCGAGATGAACTGTTAAAATCGGAGATGGCAGCCTATCACGGGCCGGGCACCTGTACTTTTTATGGCACAGCGAACAGCAATCAAATGCTATTGGAGGCGATGGGGCTGCATGTGCCGGGAGCGGCGTTCGTGCCGCCTCAGGACGCAAAGCGCGAAGCCTTGACCCGTGAAGCGGTGCGTCTTGCCAAAGCGCTCGCGATCAGCGTCAAAAAATCGCCTCGCGCGCCAGCACCGATCGGCCTGATGATAGACGAACGCAGCATCGTCAATGCGATGGTGGCCTTGATGGCGACAGGTGGTTCGACGAATCACCTCATCCACTGGGTGGCCGTGGCTTACGCGGCGGGCATACGCATCAACTGGGACGATTTCTCCGCATTATCCGATGTCGTGCCGCTGATCGCCCGGGTTTATCCGAACGGCGCTGCCGATGTAAACCAGTTCCAGCAAGCGGGCGGGCCGCAATATGTCATCAGCCAGTTGCTTCAAGCAGGACTGATGCACGCTGACGCAATGACGGTCACAGGACAAACGCTGGCTGACACGGTAGCGCATATCGCGCCCGAATCTGCCGATGACAGTGTGTTAAGAACCGTCGCTGCGCCGTTTCAGGCGCGCGGTGGCTTGAAAGTATTGAATGGTAATTTGGGGCGTGCGGTGATCAAAATCTCTTCCTGTCCGGAAGATCGCCACATCATTCAAGCGCCGGCCAGGCTGTTTGACAGTCAGGAAGCCATGCAAGCCGCCTTTAACGCGGGTGAACTCGATAAAGATGTGGTGGTGGTGGTCAGATTTCAGGGGCCGCAAGCCAACGGCATGCCCGAATTGCATAAATTGACCCCGGCCTTATCTATCTTGCAAAACAAAGGCTATCGGGTAGCACTGGTAACGGATGGACGCATGAGCGGTGCTTCGGGTAGTGTGCCGGCAGCGATTCATGTCAGTCCTGAAGCATTAGCTGGCGGGCCGCTGGCCAAGGTTCAAGACGGCGATCTGATTCGTCTGGATGCGCTGGCGGGAACGCTTGAGGTATTGATAGACGCGGAAATCTGGGCTCAACGCAGTAACGCGAAATTAACAAGGCAAGCCGCAACAGGACTGGGACGCGATCTGTTCTCAGCTTTTAGAAAAAATGCCACGACGGCAGAAGAAGGAGCAATCACATGGCTTTAGTTACGAAAGATTTGCCAAAATTTGGCCCCGTTGTTCCGGTCATCGTCATCGACCATCTTGAAGATGCGCTGCCACTCGCCGCCGCCTTGCTCGAAGGCGGGATACGCGTGCTGGAAATCACCTTGAGAACCAGGGTAGCGTTGGAGGCAATAGAACGCATCGCAAAAGAATTCCCCGAGGCGATCGTGGGTGCGGGAACCATCAGAACCCAGGCTGATTTGATCCGCGCCAAAGACGCCGGTTCACAGTTTTGTGTCAGTCCCGGTTATACCGCTGAAATCGGGCGGGCCAGCAAAACCTATGAATTACCCTTGTTGCCTGGCGTATCCACCTGTTCCGAATTGATGCAGGCCAATAATGACGGTTTTGATTTTCTGAAGCTTTTTCCGGCTGAAGTGGCAGGCGGCATCCCTTTATTGAAGGCCTGGGCGGGTCCTTTTCCGGAGATCCTGTTTTGTCCTACCGGCGGCGTGAGGCGGGATACTGCTGCTCAGTACCTCGCTCTGGACAATGTGGCTTGCGTAGGCGGCACCTGGCTTAGCAATGCCGAAGTAATGAAAAACAAGGACTGGAAACAATTGACGGCGCTGGCGCTGGAAGCCGCAAAAATCAGCGCTGTATAGTACGCTTAATTTTCAAGCCAGGCGGCACGGTCCATATGCCACTCAGCCCCGCTCACGCACGCCGCAGGCAATACCTCACCTTGCTTGATGCGTGCCAGAGGCTCGCGCTTACTCTTCCCGGCAAGCAAAAACAACTTGTGTCTCGCACGATTGATCGTATCCATACCCAGTGATACGCGTTCCGATGGCGGTTTGGGTGAATTGAACACGGCAACCACCGGTGCGCAACGCTGCGTTGCCGGATTACCGGGAAACAGGCTGGCAGTGTGGCCATCCTCGCCCAGACCCAGCAATACCAAATCGAGTTGGCCTGCCTGAGCAATGACAGCGTGATATTCTGCTGCGGCCTGCAGCGCACCGAGTTGGGCTGGAATGACATGCACATTTTCCGCAGGAATCGCGATATGCCTGATCAGCGCATCATAGGCCATGCTGTCGTTTCGTTCTGCATCGCCTGCAGGTAAACAGCGCTCATCGCCGAAATAGAGCTGCACATGGCTCCAGTCCACCGGTAATCGACGCAACACTTCATAACAATAGCGTGGTGTTCCCCCGCCTGCCAGCGCGAAATGAAATACGCCACGTGCTGAAATCGCCTGTTTTGCCAGCCCGGCAATCCGCAGTGCCACGGCAGTGCTCAAAGCGGCCAGGTCTTCATATATTACAGGCTCATTCATAAGCTGACCTGCCAATTCGCAACATACAGATCCTGCGCAGAGCATCTGCGTCAGAAATCGGTTTAATTATCTTCATGATTTGTCCATATTGAAGGTAGCAGAATCTATCGGTGCAACATGCCAGATATGTTCGGCATATTCGCGTATGGTGCGGTCACTGGAAAATTTCCCCATGCCGGCGACATTGAGGATGGCGCGTTTGGCCCATTCCTGGCGGTTGCGATAAAGTTCACTGACCTTATCCTGACATTCTATGTAAGAGACGTAATCGGCCAGCAACAGATAATGATCGCCCTGATAAAGCAGTGCATCAACAATACGCTGGTAGCGCCCGGTCTCACCCGTACAGAAATACCCGTTTGCAATCCTGTCCAGTGCAAGTTTTAACTCAGGATTGCTATGATAGTAATGCATCGCATCATAACCATTGCAGCGCAGTTTTTCTACCCCTTCTGTCGTGAGTCCAAACAGAAAAAAGTTTTCGCTCCCCACTTCCTCACGTATTTCGACATTCGCCCCATCAAGCGTACCGATAGTCAGTGCGCCGTTAAGCGCCAGTTTCATATTGCCGGTACCGGAGGCCTCTGTCCCTGCGGTGGATATCTGCTCGGACAAATCGGCGGCAGGCACGATGCGCTCGGCATTGGAGACATCGTAATTGGGGATAAACACCAGTTTCAGTCTGTCACCTACCCGATGATCATTGTTGACGATGTCGGCGACATCATTGATCAGGCGGATAATCAGCTTGGCCATCGCATAACCCGGGGCCGCCTTGCCCGCGATGATGACGGTACGCGGCACGCTGTATGTGCCGGCAAGAATGCGGTTATACAAGGTGATGACATGCAGCACATTGAGTAACTGTCGTTTGTATTCATGAATGCGTTTAATCTGAATATCAAACAGTGAATCCGGATTGACCGCAATACCCAACTGCACGTAGATCAGCTGAGCCAGCCGTGTTTTATTGGCCTGTTTAACAGCACGAAATTGCTCGATAAAGCCACTATCAGCGGAAAATTCGCGCAGTTTTTGCAACTGGTCCAGATCGGTAATCCAGCCCTTGCCAATACGACTACTAATCAAGGCCGCCAACCCCGGATTGGCCTGATTCAGCCAGCGGCGCGGGGTAATGCCGTTGGTCATATTGACAATTTTACCCGGTGTAATGCGCTCGAAATCGGCAAAAATAGTCCGCTTCATCAACTCGGTGTGCAGGACGGCGACGCCGTTAACCATGTGACTGCCGACAATCGCCAGATGCGACATGCGCACACGCCGACCATTGCCTTCATCGATAATCGACAACCGTCGGAGCAATTCGCCATCGCCGGGAAACTGATGCACCACTTGCTGCAGGAAGCGATAATTGATTTCATAGATAATCTGCAAATGGCGCGGCAGCAGCAGCTCAAAAACGGACACAGGCCAGCTCTCCAGTGCTTCCGGCATTAAGGTGTGATTGGTGTAGGAAAAGATGCGCGTAGTCAAGCCCCAGGCGGTATCCCAGTTGAGTTTATGTATATCCACCAGCAAACGCATCATTTCCGCAACGGCAATGGAAGGATGCGTGTCGTTCAACTGCACCGCTATTTTGTCAGGCAAGTCGTCCCAGCCCACGGCATTTTTCTTATAGCGATGCAGCATGTCCTGCAACGATGCACTGACGAAGAAATATTGCTGTTTCAGACGCAGTTCGCGGCCCATCTCGGTTGAGTCATCCGGATAAAGCACTTTCGACAAACTCTCGGAATCATTCTTGTCGGCGACAGCCTGGATATAGTTACCCTGATTGAAATAGCGCAAATCAAAATCGCGCGAAGATTTCGCCGACCATAAGCGCATATTGTTGACCGTCTTGCCACCGAAACCCGGCACCGGGGTGTCATACGCCATCGCCATCACGTCCTCAGTGCCTACCCAATGGTAGTGAACAGTGCCGTTCTCGTGTTTATACTCAACCACATGACCGCTAAACTTGACCGGATACAAGAGTTCAGGACGCGGGAATTCCCAGGGATTGCCATAACGCAGCCAGTTGTCCGGATGTTCTATCTGCTCGCCATTATCGATACTTTGGCGGAACATGCCATATTCATAGCGAATGCCGTAACCGTAGCAGGGCAAATCCAGCGTAGCCATGGAATCCAGAAAACAGGCTGCCAGACGCCCCAATCCGCCATTACCCAGGGCTGCATCTTCCTCAATCGCGGCAACCTTCTCATATTGCTGTCCCAGTTCATACAGCGCGGCTTTTAATGGCATATCCAGCTCAAGATTGAGCATGGCATTGCTGAGCGTGCGCCCCACCAGAAACTCCAGCGACAAATAATAAATCCGCTTGGTATTCTGCTCGTAATAGCGTTGCATGGTGGCCATCCAGCGCTCAACCAGACGGTCACGCAGCACATGAGCCGTGGTCTGAAACCAGTCTCGCGTGGTCGCATTTGGCAGGTTTTTACTGTTGGAATAAACCAGGTGATTGGTAAGTGAGGCGATGATGGCAGCTTGACTCATGCCGGCGTGTTGCTGTGTCGCTCTGTTATTCATTTTTCACCTTTCAAAAAGGGGTGGCAAATGCAAGCGGGATTAATTTTCCACGCATTACCGCAGACTGTCAATCGGGCCGGAACATTGCATTCAACGTGCAGATTAGCCATAGTAGCATTCATTAATCATGCTGTAACATTGAAGACTTATAAGAGGCCTTATAATGAATCCTGTTTTCGAGCTACCATTAATAAGGGAATATCATGAACCTCCAGAAAAACACCTTGCAACCCGACGAAATAAAACACATTAACGCCTACTGGCGAGCGTGCAATTATCTGGCTGCCGGCATGATCTACCTGCGCGATAATCCCCTGCTTCGCGAACCGCTTAAACTCGAACATATCAAGAAGCGACTGCTGGGGCACTGGGGTTCCAGTCCGGGACTGTCCTTCGCTTACATCCATATGAACCGTCTGATCGTCAAATACGATCTGGATGCGATTTTTATGGCGGGGCCCGGGCACGGCGCACCGGGTGTGTTGGGCCCCGTTTATCTGGAAGGACGTTACAGCGAGGTCTATCCGAACAAAGCTGAAAATATAGAGGGCATGCGTCAGTTCTTCAAGGAATTCTCCTTTCCCGGCGGCATCGGCAGTCACTGCACACCTGAAACGCCAGGCTCCATTCATGAAGGCGGCGAACTGGGCTACAGCGTCTCACACGCTTTTGGCGCGGCGTTCGACAATCCCGAGCTGATTGTCACGGTGATGGTCGGCGATGGGGAATCTGAAACTGCGCCGCTGGCAACTTCCTGGCATTCCAATAAATTCCTGAATCCGGTCAGGGATGGCGCAGTGCTGCCTATCCTGCATCTGAACGGCTACAAGATCAACAACCCGACCATTTTGTCGCGCATCTCGCACGAAGAACTGGAGAATTTATTCTTGGGCTATGGCTGGACGCCCTATTTCGTCGAGGGCAGCGATCCGGAAACGATGCATCAGCGCATGGCCGCAGTCATGGAACATTGCGTGCTGGAAATTCACCGCCTTCAAACTGAGGCTCGCAGCAGCGGCATACCGGCACGTCCGCGCTGGCCGATGATTATATTGCGCTCGCCTAAAGGCTGGACGGGTCCTGCTAGCGTTGACGGCAAAAAAGTCGAAGGGTTCTGGCGCGCCCACCAGGTGCCTATTGGCGACATCAAGACCGAAGCACATTTTAAGCTGCTGGAGGACTGGTTAAACAGCTACCACACCGAGGAATTGTTTGATAAGAACGGCACATTGTTGCCGGAACTCAAAGCGCTGGCACCTAAAGGCCGCCGCCGTATGAGCGCTAATCCGCATGCCAATGGCGGTTTATTGCGCCGCGCCCTGCACCTGCCGGATTGCCGTGACTACGCGGCGACAGTCACTCATCCCGGTAGCACGGTTGCCGAGAACACCCGTCCGCTGGGGAAATTTTTACGCGACATCATGCAGAGCAACATGCATAATTTCCGTGTATTTGGTCCCGATGAAAACAGCTCGAACAAGCTGGATAACATTTATGAGGTCAGCAAAAAAACCTGGCTTGCCGATTATCTGCCGGAAGATGCGGACGGCGGCGAACTCTCGCCCGATGGCCGCGTCATGGAAATGCTCTCGGAACATACGCTGGAAGGCTGGCTGGAAGGCTATCTGCTCACCGGACGTCACGGCTTTTTCTCGACTTATGAAGCCTTCGTCCATGTCATCGACTCGATGTTTAACCAGCATGCAAAATGGCTGGCGATGTGCAAGGAAGTTCCCTGGCGCGCGCCGGTGTCATCACTGAATCTGCTCATCACCTCCACCGTATGGCGTCAGGATCATAATGGTTTCACCCATCAGGATCCGGGTTTTCTGGATCTGGTGGTAAACAAGAGCCCCGCCGTGACACGCATTTATCTGCCGCCCGATGTCAATTGCCTGTTGTCAGTCGCCGATCATTGCCTCAAAAGCACTAATTACATCAACGTGATTGTCTGCGACAAACAGAAACACTTGCAGTATCTGGACATGGATGCCGCCACGCTGCATTGCACCAAGGGCATAGGCATCTGGGAATGGGCGTGCAATGATCAGGGCGGCGAGCCGGATGTGGTGATGGCCAGTGCCGGAGATATTCCCACCAAGGAAACGCTGGCGGCGGTAATGCTGCTGCGCGAACATTGCCCTGCGTTGAAAATACGTTATATCAACGTGGTCGATCTGTATAAGCTCACCCCCTCCACCGAACATCCTCACGGCCTGTCAGACCGGGATTTCGACAGTTTATTTACCCTGAATAAAGTGGTGATGTTCAACTTCCACGGTTATCCCTGGCTGATACACCGCCTGGCCTATCGCCGCAATAATCACAAGAATTTCCATGTGCGCGGCTATAAGGAAAAAGGCAGCATCAATACGCCGCTGGAGTTGGCGATACAAAACCAGATCGACCGGTTCAGTCTGGTGATCGACGTGATCGACCGCATTCCGTCCTTGCAGGTCTCCGCTGCGCATATCAAGGATAAAATGCTCAACATGCAGATCGAATGCCGGAACTACGCCTATGAACATGGCACTGACCTGCCTGAAGCGGACAACTGGAGCTGGACACGATGAATTATCAATTGACAATGAATCATTGAAAATTATGCTAACCATTCTGACCGTCAACAGCGGTTCATCTTCCATCAAGGCCAGTTTGTTTGATGCAGATGGTTCAAGGCGAAATTTTCGCTACGAACATTTGCGCGACCATGGGCCGGCCTTCGATTTATTGATCAAGGAACTGGGCGAACACAAGCCTGATCTGATTGGTCATCGTTTTGTGCATGGCGGCGAAATCACGGATGCGGCCCGGCTGGTCGATCCCGCTGAACGAGCCAGACTGGAATCCATCGTCCAGCTGGCGCCCTTGCATCTGCCCGGCAACCTGATGGGGCTGGATTTGTGTCAACAACGCTTCGATGTGCCGCAAATCGCCTGTTTTGATACCGCGTTTCATGCCACCCTGCCGGAACTGGCCCGCCGGCTGCCGATTCCTGAGAAGTTCGCCCTGCGCCGCTTCGGCTTTCACGGCCTGAATTACGCTTATATCGCATCCCGCCTGCCTGAGCTTTTGGGTTCTGCTGCACAGGGTAAGATCGTCGTCGCACATCTGGGCAGCGGTGCGAGTCTGTGCATGCTGCAGGATTTAAAATCCACAGATACCACCATGGGCTATACGCCGGCGGGCGGCATTGCCATGGGCACCCGTAGCGGCGATCTGGATCCGGGCGTAATGCTTGAACTGGCCAAACGCTACAACGCCAGCCAGTTAAGCGACATCATCTTTCATCAAATGGGCTTACTGGCTTTATCGGCGGGCGAGTCGAGTGAAATGAACGAGCTTTTAAGCAGTCGCAGTCTGGCCGCCGATTTCGCGGTTAATTACTTCTGCCGGGAAGTTGCCGGTGCAATCGGTGCGCTTGCCGCCAAGGCAGGCGGAATTGATGCGCTAGTATTTACCGGTGGCATCGGTGAACATGCTGCCCTGGTACGTGAAAAAATTTGTAAGCAGCTGGATTTTATCGGTATCAGCCTTGATGCGAAAGCAAATCAGGCGGGCGCGATCCATATTGAACTTATTGCGGCCAAACCCGTACTAATCATCCCGGCTGATGAAGAGGCCATGATCCATCAACTTTGTCTCACTAACCAACAGGTAACACGATGAATACCACCGTCCTTGAACAACATGAAATTTTTGTCAGCGCATGTCATTTTATTGCGCCTGTGATTGCTGCAAATGACCCCGTTCCCACGGTTTCAAATTTCGCCATGACACATATGCTGGCAGACCGTTTTCCGGAACTCCCCCAGGCTGAAATTCATATCGTCATCGAAACCACTCAAAAACTGCATCATAGTGAACAAATACAGACACTGTTACATATCAAATCCGCGTCCTTACTGTAGCAGCTAACTCATCCTGATATATACCATGCTTATTTTACTTGTTGTTTTAATCGCGCTGATCTGGTTCTGGTATGACAGCCTGAGCGCACTGGAACTTGCCAGACAGCAGGGCAAAAAAGTGTGCCAGGAGGCAAACCTGCAATTTCTTGATGATACCGTCGAAAATATCAAAACCCGACTTGCCCGCAACGAACAGGGTCGCCGGGTATTGCAACGCACCTACCGTTTCCAGTTCAGTGAAACCGGCGACTCACGACTGGAAGGTCAACTGGTCGTGAGTGGAGGCAAGGTCGGGTCGCTCACTCTGGAGCCTTATCAAATAATGTACTGAAATTAGTTCTATGTAAAATAGCGCGGGTAATTTCATTTTTTCGTACAACAAAAAAGGGGGGAGCATAAGCTCCCCCCTTTTAAATCACGTTAATGCTAGTTAGGGCTGACTGGACCACTAGGGCCGCCTGAAGTACCAGGCGTTGTAAAAGTAGGTGCCGGCAGACTGCCCGTGCCACCACTGGTGTTAGTCGCCTGAGCTGTAGCACTAGAACTGGCAGCAACCGTGAGCGCAGCGGTAAGTATGGTCAGCGAAGTATTGGTATATGAAACATCATGCGGATGCTCAACATCACATTTAGGAGCACAAGCGACTTGAACGCCGTTGATACCCAGGCTAATATTTGCCGTCAATGCAACTGTAACCAGGTTGGTCGGGACACCCAGTTTATACAACTGTCTGCCAATATCAGGTGCTGAAACACCTGCGTTAGCAGCGGCCTGAAGCGCGTCATAAACCAGTGTCTGAGTCAGTGTATTATTAATCACGGCGTTGGATACTGCCGCGAGAGCACTTTCCAATGCGGCCTGTTGAATCTGTTTAATTTCCTCAAATGACAAAGTTACTTTCGAAACTTTTTTGTCGTCGTGCTTTTCGGCAGCAAGTACGACTTGAGAACCGCACAAAAGCAAAGCGGCCAGAAAGAATTTGTAACGTTTCATAAAAACTCCTAGAATATTTAAAATTAGAACAAATCATACACCAATAAAAAAAATAAAGCGAACAAATACAACGGCTATATTGTCAACGTCAGTTTGCCGGCGCGCGCAACGGCGCTATCCACCAGCACACGTGCCTCCGGCGAAAGCACGGCATAGTTCAACCGTCCGACTCTCACCATTTGCGTCAGCACATTCGGCTCCCAGGGGCCCAATTCACCGGCATGACGCAGTGCTGTTGCTATCATGGACAACTCCTGTGCAGCGAATTGTTTATCGCGTCCCGATTTTGCATTAATCTCAAGTAACATACTTCCCGCCGTCATCCTGCCCGCCCAAAGATAGGCAGAATTCGGCCTTAAGGCAATCGCAATATCAAAATAATCAATCGCCTCGTGAATAAACTTTGCCTGCAACAAGGGGCTTAAGGTAATCAATTGAGTTTGAATAATAGCGATCTGGCCAAGATATTCCGGAATCAAAGGATTACTCAAATCCCATGAACGCGCGCTCAATAACTGTTCACGCGAAACAAGCAACTGAACAGGATCAAGCCGCTCCCTCCCGCTCTCAACATTTTCAATATATGTGCAGGGAGCGAGTCGTAAAAAATCGGCGATACCGACTCTTGCCAGCCAAACCAATCCGGACAACAACAGCAAGGTGAAAGTAACTTTCAACAGCAATTTTGCCATGGCGGCTACCAAGATAAATCAGCCAAGCCGAGAATTTTTGCAGGGGTATTCAGCGTCAAATCATTAGCCAGATCCTGCCCGCCGTAATTTTGCAACCAGTCTTTGGCAGAAGTCAGTACCGGCGGCCTGTGCAGCAGATTATGCGCATCGCTTGCAACGACTGAAACCCAACGCTGTTCCAGCATAGCGACAGCACTATCCTGCACCGCCTGACCGAACCCGCCCAACACGGAAGCTCCCGTGATCTGCATCAAACAACCCATATCTATAAACGGTCTCAGCTTCTCAATATTTTGCATGATGACTTTATTGCGTTCAGGATGCGCGATCAACGGACGTATCTTTTGTGCAAGCAGCCAGCGCGCCAGCTTTTCAGTACCAACAGGCAACTGACCGTAAGGGAACTCAAGCAGCAGTATTTGATAGCCCTTCAAAGTACCCACGAAAGGTAACTCACCCTGCTCCAGCAAATCAATCACATCGGATGAAAGACGAACCTCACCCGCAGGAAAAATTTGCAGAGGAATTCCAGCCTCCTTCAACGCAGAGCGGAACTGAACAGTTGCATCGACCACCGAAGTGCGGCTGTTTTCATAGCGTCCCGGATGAATATGCGGCGTCATCACCGCATGCGTAATACCATCCGCAACGCTCGCCCTCGCCAGATCCAGCGCTTCGGCCATAGACTGAGCCCCGTCATCAATACCCGGCAAATAGTGACAGTGGAGATCAATCATATCACTCAGGCTTTAGCGGCCTTATCTGCATCTTCACCATAGTAAGCATGATAATTGTACTTGCCATAACTGCCGTAATATTCTTCATTCTTGAAGTTGGACTGATTCAGCACTGTGCCATAAATGGAAGCACCGCCACGCTGCAGCGCGCGTATTCCCCGTTTTGCCATCTGGAACGGTGTTGAATCCGCCTTGACAACAAACACCACACCCGTCGCCATGCTGGCAAGCACGACCGCATCGCTCACAAGTTGCACGGGTGGCGAATCGATGATAACCGTGTCGTACATCTCAGTCAGACCGGCAAGCAACTCCTTGAACCGCTCGGACAATAGCAACTCGAGCGGATTAGGGGGAATACTACCCGCAGTCAATATATCCAGGTTGCTGCCTTCAATCTTGTAGACGCAGTTTTCAAGCTTATCGAGGCCCAATGCCAGCATCGACAAACCGGGGTGGGTGTTATCCAGCCCCAGAACCTTGGCAATGGACGGACGTCGCATATCTGCATCGATCAGCAACACCTTCTTGGTCTGCGCATGGGCCATCGCCAGATTGATCGCAATCGTTGATTTACCTTCACCTGGCACGGAAGAAGTTACCAGCAGCATTTTCTTGGGATGATCGATGCCGGACAATAAAATCCCGGTTCGTATCGTCTTGATTCCTTCCGAGAAAAGCGACTTGGGCGCATCCAGGTAATGCATACCGGCGGTTTTTCCGGGGGCCAGCTCGATTTTCGGCACTGCCGCCAGCAAAGGCAGACCTATCTTGCGCTCGGCATCCTCGGTAGAACGCACACTGTTATCCAGATGTTCAAGTAAAAATGCCACCGCCACACCCAGCATCAGGCTCAACACAAAGGCCAGACTAATCACCATTTGTTTTTTCGGCTTGATAGGGCTGCTGCCCGGCAGTGCGGGATCCACGACACGCGCTACCACACTCTGCAAATCGCTGACGGCCCGGGTACTCTTCAACTGTGCCATGAACATGTCATACAGCTCAAGATTGGTTTTTACTTCGCGCTCCAGTCCCTGCAAGGCAAATTCTTTTTGATTCGAACCCTGGATAGTTTGCTTGGCTTCAGAGACCGCACCCGACAGAATGCTCTCATTGTTCTTAGCCAGTTCATATTCGCGCTGCAGACCGCTGACCACATCAACGACCTGCAGGCGCAAATCCTCTTTTGCCTTTTTCAAATCAGACTGAGCCTGGATGAGCTTGGGATGATCCTTGCCATAACGATTGGATAAGGTTTCTACTGTTCGTTCACGGTCAGTCACCGCATTCATCAACCCCATCACCATCGGATTGCGCTGAACCATGGGCAGAGACTCTTCATGTCCGCTGGCTTTTTTAACCTGCTCCAGCGTAGCCTGCGCCTGTGCGCGCATCACACGCGCCTGAGACAGGTTTGCCATATTCGTTGACAATTGAGAGGCGGCACCACCCAGTTCCAGCGTGACGCTGCTGATAATATGATGTTCATCGCGATATTGCTGCAAGACCTGCTCCGATTTATCCAGCTTGGACTTCAGTTCAACGAGTTGCACATTCATCGAGCCTGTGGCCTTTTGCGTCATCTTATAACGCGCCTCCAGATCCATATCAATGTACACTTCCGCGATGGTATTGGCGAGGACAGCTGCCAATTCACGATCAGACGACGTGACGGTCAGTTTGATTAGTTGACTCTTTTTGGAGGGTTCAACTGTTACCATACCCAAAAGTTTACGCGCCAGTTTATGACGCATATCTTCCGCACTTATTTTCGCAGCACTGACACCCGCATTGGATGACAGTGAAGCTTTGGCAGGCGGATTAAAAACAGGATTGGCCAGCAGATCAAGTCTGTCAACCACCCCTTCCATCAAGGCATTGGATGTCAGCATTTCCACCTGAGTCTGATAATGCGCCTGATCCGAACTGACACCGCTGTACACCTCATCAATGCTCAGCATCTTGGCTTTTGTCTGCTCAACCAGTATGGTCACCGTCGAACTATAGATAGGCGTCATCATCGACACGATCACGATTACCAGCAAAGTGAGGATGCCCGCCAGCCCCAGTATACCCCCTTTGCGGCGCTGTATCACGCGCCAGTAGCCGATCAGATCAAGCGCCTGTTCATCTTCGACAACAGGCTGTGTGCTTAATGTATTAGTGAATTGTTGCATCAAAAGAAACCCTCTTCAACTGTGATTGTATCACCGGCAAAAACATCCGCATCCAGATCTATTTTGGATTCCGGACGATGAACATCCGCCTCGCGAACGATAAACATTTTACTCACGGAACCGCGCGGCGCAAAACCGCCGGCCAAGGCAATCGCCTTGCGCACGGTCATGCCGATCTGATAAGGAAAACCGCCCGGACGATTGACCTGGCCTATCACGAAGAAAGGCCGGTATTCAATCATGCTGACCGACACTCGCGGATTCTTCAGATATCCCTTGCGCAAACCTGTGACTATTTTAGTTTCCAGTTCTGTAATGGACAACCCTAAGGCACTGACCTCGCCGAACGGAAATGCAATCAGACCCGTATCAGGCAGTCGGTAATTCAGGCGAGACAGATCCTCCTCATCGAAAACCGTAATAGTGATCACATCGCCTGAACCCAGACGGTAAGTCCTGTTGTCAGCCGATGCCTGCGCCGGCATATCAGCAGCACTGACGCCGCCTGCCAATCCGGCCAGCACAAAAAAAACGGCAATCAACCGGTACAACCTGGATGCAATACCCTGCTTATAACTATTCAAATGAAACAAAACCCACCTCCGTTAAAATATGCAATAGCCAGAAAATCACAAGGATCCTTCCAGCGTCAGCATCGTCACAGCTTGCGTATAACTCCACAATGCAGTTGTAGAGTCACGCTTGGTGTCCTTGAATTCCAGACCCGCACGCAACCACGATCTGAAATTGTAGATGCCTTTCAGCGAATAACTCTCGCGCTTGTCGGTACGAGCACCGCCCTGGAACTTGTCTTCACCATTACCCAGCGTTACTGCAGAGGAGATAAAACCCGACCAGTCCTGCGACCAGGTCAGGTTTGAATCCTGAGTGACAACATAACCGGCAACACTACCATCTTCGCTAACCGTTTGATGCAAGGAAGCATCAAACTTTGAATACTGTTTCGGACTCCAGATCACATCAGCATCCCATACAGTCCCGGTGCCTTTCGCGCGCAGAGATGAGTCAAAGTTCTTTACCACCTCACCCACCTTGATACTGCCTGTGGTTTTGGCTGTCGCAATCCACTTGACACCAACCATGTAACGCTGCTCGGTACTGTCCAGCGTCCCACCCGTCAAGGCCGTTTCCGCAACATCATAACTGTATTTACTTTCTCCAGCTTCGACAAACATATGGGTAGCAGGTGCAACCCGGTAGAAGAAAGTACCCTTTACATTCGCCATACTGTAATCATAATACTGGGTGTAGTGACTGTTGTTACTGTCGTAACGTTTAATGTTCTCGCTGCCGGACAATTCAAACTGACCTGTCGAATCATCCGTACCATAATGCCCCATTGCGCTCACGCCACCGGTGTGCCATTGTTCCTGGCTGCCATTAAGCACGGCATTTCGAGCATCATGACCAAGGTTATAATTTACACTCAGCAAACTTTTTAAACGCATAGTCCAGGCATTATCTGCAAACGCGGAAAAATTATGATCGTTAAAGTTATCAATGGTACTGCTGGCAAACTGCGTGTAGTTCCCCGCATATTTAACTGCGTACAACTGACCCTGTGTCGGCAAGCCGATAACCACATTGGGATTTATTGAAGTAACAACAGAGGAGGTTTTATTGGTATTGCTGGAACCGGCATTGCTGTTGATGCCAGCGACTAAAGCTATCCAGGGCTGTATTTCAAAAACCCCTTCGTGAACAGTGGCCGGCACGAAAGCGCCACTTGCGGTGGGATTCGAAATCGAAGCGTCATCAGCAACCGCGTAACCGGCAAACAAGACAGAGAGAACAGCACCAGAAATTATCGACAGTTTATGTGACATAACAACCCTTCAGAAAAATAAATATTGTGGCTGATAATACAGTAATATTCGTCATATTCTGTACTTATTTAGCAAATAAGGAAAACTAATCATAATTAAAAACAGCATCGCATTGGCCGGATTCTGAAAATTAAAATCCACTGCGGCATGTATCAGCAAGGACACCATTCCCATCAGACTGGCAAAAGCCATGCCGCGCTGCAACTGATCACGGCTTTGTGCCAGTAAAGCGATAGCACGCATTATGCTGTGAACAATGATCACGCCCAGCAGCAGCAAACCTGTCAAGCCAGTCTCGCTGGCAATCTCAACGTAATCATTATGTGCATGATCATAAAAGCCATTGACATCCGCTTTGACGTAACGCGGAAAGGCAAGATGAAAAGTCCCGCCCCCCAAGCCTAGTAAAGGATAGTCGCGAACAATCTGCACGGCATAACGTGCGGCCTGGCTTCTTTGCTCAAGCGATTCAGAAGGAATCTGCACTGCCGGTGCGCCAACTTCAGTCCTGGAGATACGGGCCTGAGTTTCAATGTTGGTATTCTCGATGCGCTGCACCACTTTCTCTATGCCGACAATCCCGCCGATGATAACCACGTCGATCACAATCAGACTCACAATAAAAATCATCATCGCCTGTGTCACATCATGCTTGTGCTTTACACTAATATTACGCGTCATATATTTCGTCAATATGACAGTAAACAAGCCAACGATCAGCAAACTGGCGAGGAAGGCAGAATTTCCCATCCGCGAGCGCGTTGCCACCAAACCGATCACCATAATAATCAGCGAGACGCGCAACAATATCTTTTCGCTGAACAGCAGGGACAACCAGCCATGCAGACGCGTCCTCCAGTTTGTAAATGAACGTCCATCCAGCTTGGCTATCATCAACCCTATGCCCGTTGCCAGCGTCATCTCCAGATAACCTGCCAGATGATTGTGATATATGAAAGTGCCATGCGCCCAGCCATCGATCACAGGCACAAAGAACACTTCAAAGGTTGTGCCGCTGGCCATCAGCATCACACCCAGCATGGCCTGAAACAGTCCAGAAATAACAATCACTTTGGCGAGCAACTCGATTCTTCGCTGCGAATTGATCAAGCTCAGCGTAACCCAGAATACAATTAATAATATTAAAGCTTTGCTCAAATAGAGTTGCGTCGAATAAACATCTATCGAAATCATCTTTCCGGCATAGCCGCTGACACCACGCAATCCTGGCGCATTAAGCCAGGCTGTCGGCAACGGAAGCAACTGCAAAGCCAGCAGACTTACCCACAAGCCCTGAACGAACAAGGGAACACGCCCTATCTTCCAGACAATGGCCGTGCTACGCCGGCAAGGCTTCCATATTGTCCACAACAACAGACTGCCTGACAGCATGCCCAATAATGCCAATGCCCAGGGACGATTACTTGCCAGCGGCAAAGGCGTGTAAACAATCAATGCCAGCAGCGCATAAAACTGGGCACGATCAGACATAGCTTCAGCAGTTCGGGTCAATACAGAACTCCTGTTTATTTAATGACTGTGTGACACTGGGTTGGTAAAAATACTGCCATTTTTAAATAATGTGCTCTGAGTATTGTCATTCCGGCGCAAACCGGAATCCAGCGCGTTTTAAATTACCGGAAAACTTATCTTGCTGCACATTACCGCGCTAAAAATTCAGCATACGCTTTTGCGATCCCGTCCAGCATTCCCACTTCCTGAAGCCATCCCATCTTGCGAATTCTGGATACATCCATTATCTTACGCATGGTGCCATCCGGTTTACTGGTGTCCTGCACAAACTGCCCCTGATAGCCTACCACCCCGGCCACAGTTTCTGCCAGTTCGCGGATAGTCAGATCCTCGCCTGAACCCACATTGATCAGCGGACACTGCAAGGGATCTACCAGCCCGTCGTAGCGCGCATCATCCAGCGTTGCAAGGAATACCAGCGCATTCGCGAGATCCTCCACATACAGAAATTCACGCTTAGGCGTACCGCTGCCCCATAAAACAACTTCAGGCGCAAGCTTCCGGGCGCAAGAAGCCTGAAGAGAAGCTTTTAAATCCGCGGGGATGATGCCGTGAATCGCTTCATCGCGGTTAATGCCTTCGATGTCGCCAGTCTGGGCAAGTTTAGCCAGATGAAGTTTGCGGATCAGTGCAGGCAGAACATGAGAATTATTCAGATCGTAACTGTCACCTGGTCCGTAAAGATTGGTCGGCATCGCCGCCAGCCATTTGGTATGGTACTGGCGATTGTAAGCCCAGCACATCTCGATGCCGGCGATCTTGGCCAACGCATAAGCTCTGTTGGTAGCTTCCAGCGGACCTGTCAGCAGATATTCTTCCCGGATAGGCTGCGGACAATCACGCGGGTAGATGCACGAACTGCCCAGAAAGATCAGCCGTTTAACATTTGTTGCATGAGCTGCGCGGCAGATATTCGCCTCGATCAGCAGATTGCTCATCAGAAAATCAACCGGATAGATGTTGTTGGCGTGAATACCGCCGACTTTCGCCGCCGCCAGAAAAACCAGTTCAGGCTTTTCCTGATCGAAAAACAACTGCGTGGCCACCGCATCTTCCAGATTCAGTTCCGCATGTGTGCGCGTTACCAGATTGCTGTAACCCTGCTTTTGCAGCTCGCGCATGATTGCGCTGCCAGCCAGGCCGCGGTGACCCGCGACGTAAATTTTAGAAGACAGGCTCAAGGAGCAAGTAACAAGTGACAAGGTAAGCTCCTGATAAAAATATTAAAAACAGATGCAAGTTTCAAATTCAGATTCAAGGTAAAGACAGGGACAAGGTACAAAAAAACCTTGGACCCTGAATCTGTTTTTACCTTATCCCTGCTTTACTCGTTATAGTCGAAGGCCTGATAACCATGCTTCTTAACCAGCTCGTCGCGCTCTGCGCCCTTGAGATCTTCGCGCACCATTTCAGAGACCAGTTCATGGAAGGTGATTTTAGGTTTCCAGCCAAGTTTTTGATGCGCCTTAGTTGGATCGCCCAGCAGCGTTTCAACTTCCGTAGGGCGGAAATAACGCGGATCGACTTGAATGATGCAGCGACCTTGTTCGTCATAACCCTTCTCGTCAACGTCTGCACCTTCCCAGCGGATAATAATGCCGAGTTCTTTTGCCGCAATCTCAACAAACTGGCGCACGCTGTATTGCACGCCGGTGGCAATCACGAAGTCTTCCGGCTTATCCTGTTGCAGCATCAGCCATTGCATTTCCACATAATCTTTGGCATGTCCCCAGTCGCGCAGTGAATCCATGTTGCCCAGAAACAAGCAGTCCTGAAGCCCAAGCTTGATGCGAGCCAGCGCGCGGGTGATTTTGCGCGTAACAAAGGTTTCGCCGCGTAACGGGCTTTCATGATTGAACAGAATGCCGTTGCAGGCGTAAATACCATAGGCTTCACGATAATTGACCGTGATCCAGTAGGCGTACATTTTCGCTACGGCATAAGGGCTGCGCGGATAGAAAGGCGTGGTTTCCTTTTGCGGGATTTCCTGAACCAGACCGTATAGTTCAGAGGTGGAAGCCTGATAGAAGCGCGTTTTCTTTTCCAGTCCGAGGATGCGGATCGCCTCCAGTATGCGCAGCGTGCCTATGCCATCCGCATTCGCGGTGTATTCCGGCGTGTCGAACGATACCGCAACGTGGCTCATCGCAGCCAGATTGTAGATTTCGTCGGGTTGTACCTGCTGGATGATGCGGATCAAATTTGTTGAATCAGTCAGATCGCCGTAGTGCAGCTTCAATTTGGCATTATCAACATGTGGATCCTGATACAGATGATCAATGCGGTCGGTATTGAACAGCGAAGAGCGACGTTTCACGCCGTGAACCATGTAACCTTTGCTGAGCAGAAGCTCGGCCAGGTAGGCGCCATCCTGTCCGGTAATGCCGGTGATCAAGGCAACTTTAGCTTGTTGAACATCGGCTATCGGGTGCTGAGTATTCGATTGTGTCATTATTATCTCTTTCAAATCGGCAATGCGTAGCATGCCAACAATCGGTTAAAGTTAAAAACTATGGTACAAACTTCTAAAATTTTGCCCGTTTCTTCAAGGCATTTTACATTGCCTTGATTACTGCTTCATTACATTCACGAGACTGTAGTGCTTTCCGTAACTTGCCGATTGGATTTTTTCTGTTACACGCCGGAGTCTTGCGGCTCGCTGGCGTGAAACTCGCGTAGCTGCTTAATGTACATTTTTACCGATAAATCCAACTAATATCGTTTTTGCAATGATTTTGACATCAAACCATAGCGACCAGTTCTGAATGTACTCAAGATCATGATCAACACGGCCCTGCATTTTATCCAGCGTATCAGTCTCACCTCTATACCCGCTAATCTGAGCCAGACCTGTAATGCCGGGCTTGACTTTGTGGCGCAGCATGTAGCCTCTGATCTGCTTGCGATATTGTTCATTGTGCGCAACCGCATGCGGCCTTGGCCCCACAATGGACATGGTTCCCTGCAGTACATTGATAAACTGGGGCAATTCATCCAGCGAGGTGCGACGCAGAAAGGCACCAAAAGGCGTAATCCGTATATCATTCTTTTTCGCCTGTACGACTTTATCGCCGTTATCGCAAACGGTCATGCTGCGGAACTTCCAGACTTCAACGACATCACCCTCAGCCCGTAACGACGCTGTTTGAAAATAACATCCCCGGGTGAAGTCATTTTGACGCCAATCGCAATGATCAATAGCAAAGGACTGATCATCAGCAATATCAGCCCGCCCAGCACCAGATCTTCCAGTCTTTTCACCCAGGATTCAATGCCATAAAACGGACTGTCAAAAGTGCTGATCACAGGAATGCCGGCAAATGAAACCCAACTTGCCTTATACAAGGAAAACAGGAATAAATCCGGCACAACGAAAACTGACACAGTTGTATCAGCAAATTGCTCAATGATCTGAATAATGCGTTTTTCCGCAATCATGGGCAGGGTGATATACACAATATCTATCTCGCCGGAGTGAGCACGACTCAGCAAACTTTGCAAATCTCCTTCCAGCCTCAATTCAGCCTCATCAATGCGAACCGGTTTCCGGTCGTCAAATACGCCAATCACTTTCAAGCCCAGCCAGGGAGAACTCTCAATCAGTGCGATCATTTTCTTGGTCGCGCCACCAACGCCGGCAAAAGCGACCACCCGGGTACTTATCTCCCCCCCTCTTGCGCGGACGAGCATCCAGCGTGATGTGAGACGGAACAAGCAGATTGCAGCAGGTGTGCCTAGCATCCAGGCAATTAAAACAAGGCGAGAAAAGTCAGCAGAGGTCTCGGTAATAAAACCCAGTGTCAACAAAAACATGTCGATGCCGAACCAGATGACCAGAATGTGCACGCATTCCTCGACAACGCCATGCATCGGCCAGGATTTATACATACCGCGCAACTCAGCGGCAAGCAAATAGCCGAGAAGCCCCAATACAACGAGCAGCAGGTAATCGGCATTAAGTGGCACGCGATATACTTCAACTGAAATAAGCATACCGAAAACAATGCACAAACCATCAAGGAAGCGCATCAACTTGGATAAACCTGAATTGTGTTGCCGTATCAAATCTGATGAACCCTACGAATGTTAGTCAGACTAAAATCTGAAATTATGGAGAAATATATCATACTTTTGGTTATAAAATATAAGGAAAATACTGGAAATACCCGGCAATTTCCGATTTTATCCGGCGATCCATATAAAACCGCCCTGTACCTTGAACCTGTTTTTATCCCTATTTCTTATCCCTTGCCGCTATCCCCTTGCGCCTTTCTCCTGGATTTCCTCCTTGCTCCAACCCTCTTCTTTCTTTCCAGTTATGCATGAACAGTTGCCTTATCGCACCCCATATAAAAATAGTATTCGTCACCAGATAGCGTTTCCATAAGCGACGAGGCTCTGAGACAAGTCTGTGCAACCATTCCAGACCACTTTCCTGCATCCACCCGGGCGCGCGCGGCAACGTACCGGCATGATAATCAAACGCGGCTCCGACACCCACCATGACTGCATTGATACGACCGCGATGTGCCGCCATCCACAATTCCTGCTTCGGACACCCGAGACTGACCCATAACACACCGGCGCCCGATGCATTGATCTGCGCAACATAGGCTTCGTCTTCTTCTGGTGTAAGCACGCGATAGGGTGGCGAAATAGAGCCGGCGATCTTCAAGCCGGGAAGTGCAATCTGAAATTTCTCCTTTAGTATTGAGAGCGTATTCTCACTGCCACCATAAAGAAAAATCGACTCGCCAAGTGTTTGAGCCTGCATACAATACTTCCACATCAGATCCGGTCCATTGATGCGCTGCTGGCCGGCATTGCCCAGCTTACGCATCACCCAGGCTACCGGTGCACCATCTGCGGTCACCATATCCGCAGCCCGCACCACACGGCCAAACTCAACATTTTGCGATGTCGTCACCACAGAATGCACATTGCAGATGCAGACATAGCGGCTTTCGTGCTGCGCAGCCCAAAAACCCAATTGATATAAAGCGCCATCCCAGGTAATGACATCAATGGGTGCGTTAAGCACTCGGGCGATCTTTCGATACTCCATACTTCACCTTCCATATTCAGATAACTGACAGAACCACCGGATAAGTATGCTAATTAGTAACGCATCGAAACATCCCCGATAATACTTTAGTCTTATATAGTGAAACTCAATTTTTAACAAGCACTTTCTTAGTCTCATCTAGGATTTTCGCTGTAAAAAAATATGAACCGTATTGACACCTCTTGCACCCTGCCCCTTATCCCTTGTCATTGCGAAGTCCGTGCCAGCTGATTGATTTTTCGGTATAATCCTCAATAATTCAAAGGAATGAAAAAGACCGAACAGGAAAATGAACTCCCTGACGGGCATAACAAAGAAATCACCACTGATGATGCAATGAATTTCGCAGGAATATTGCCATTTTAGGCAATAACTTGCAAAATTGCCATGCCCGTTAGAGGAGAGTGAGAAAATGCGCTATATCATCAATCGAAGAAGTTAGAATAGCAAAAGAGATCGCACAGGATATTTCTCAAGGCAGATTTGAAGAGGAATGCAAATTATTGGCTTAGGTTATCCAATGCAAGATGGGAGACCTGACCCCGTAATTTCCACCTTTGATCTTTAGACAAGCAATAAGATACAATTTTTAATGAAAGCGCCGATAAATTGAATACCCGAGACAATTTGAAAACACTTCTGCTGGCCTTTCTCTTTGGCGGCATATTTGCAATCGTATGGCTATATTTGGGTGAGCCATGGAAAGATCTTTGTGATGGTGAACACTACATGCAAATATATGAAGGACATATGGCCGCAGCACCTTTTGGCTATAGAGTTCTAACGCCGTACCTGGCTAGTTTATTGCCTTGGGATGCAAAATTTAATTTTTCTGTGATTACGATTAGCTGCCTGATTCTTACTACAGGAGTTGTGTCGCTCTATAGTAAAAAAATCAGTAAATCGTTAGCAGTTTCCAGTCTAGCCTGCTTTTTCTGGGTATTTTCTTTTCCATTTATTTATTATGGAACAACCTTAATTCGCGCTGATGGGCCAATGCTACTTTTATTAGCAATTGTATTTCTGGCATCGCATTATCGCGTGTATTCACTTGGTATTATGGCACTTATCGCTGCAGGTATTCTTTCACATGAAACAATGTTAATTTTTTTACCCGCACTTTGGCTCGACAAATTATTTTCGACTGAAATAACAGGGGGGAAACAATATTCATATA
>CAIWRI010000138.1 GCA_903915035.1 uncultured Nitrosomonadales bacterium
TCCTTGCCTGAACTCAGTTGTATACGTGCGTCGGCGTGACGCAGAATTCGTAGTGCTCATGATAGTGTCCACTTAAATTAGGTGGACGCTATGCTCCTAGCTTTCGCTAACGACTTCAAGATGGAACGGCTGGACGCTTACAAAGGATGCGTTTCCTAACGTACAGGATACGCTTCCCATCGTACAGGATACGCCTCCAAACGTACAGGACACGCTTCACGTTTGACAGGACACACTTCACCTCTGAAAGGACACCTTTCAATCTTGGCAAATACTATGCGTAGATCTATACTCCCGCCCTGGTGTAGACTTAACTTTCCGATACTGACTGGAAATATCATTGATATGATCCCGGCGGCGTAGGATTTAAGCCTGATCCGGGAAACGACGATCAAGACCTTCATAGTTTAAGTGCAATGATCAGGGATATTTGAGCTTCTGAGTTTAAATCTTCCATTTTTTCTAAAAAGTAACTGAAATGTCGCATCTTCGCGACTCCCACCACGGAGCTAAAACCAATGAAACATAATCATTCCACTTTGGCCTTCATGCGCTGCCTGTTCGCCTTGCTGCTGCTGGCAGTCAGCCCTTTTTGCGCCGCCTGGGAGTTGTCAGGTGTCAAAAGCATAAGCGCCCTCACCCACGATCATCAGCTTATTCCCATCGGCAGCGTTGAGTTCACGCCACATCCCGATGGCACTACCACTTTCAAGCTGTCTATGAACTACGCCCGCTTTACCGACCATTTTTTGTCTATGAAAGAATTCAAATGCCTGGAGAGTCCGGAAGAAGTCGTATGTCATGTACCCTACCCGTACAAAAACCCTGCCATTGTCAGCGACAAGAACTACGACTGGCTGGAACACAGTCTGCTTTTCCTGTTCAAACAACCCAGAGACTTTGGCGCCAAGATGTGGAATGGTCTGTATTACCGGTTCGAACGCGACAGCGACGGACTGGTGGGCATCCCCCAGGCGGTGGATCTGAATCTGATCAGCGCACCGCCAGATAATCTGCTAATACCGCCTTATAACGCTACCCTGCGCGGAGAGATAACACCTGGCACACGCTGGATAGACCGATTGCTAATTCGCTAAACAGTACAGAGAAGTCGCGCGCGACATACAAAGTTTTCAAATATCAGGAAAAGCAGGTATAGATTATTTGACCAATTCAGTGAAAATCACATCGAAATATCACTGAAAATGCTGAGTGTACTCAACCTGCCATCCTTGCGTTGCCCTCGGCTCGCTTTTTTGTCGAAGGCAGCGGGTATCATCTGATGCGCATGAGGATAATAATCAAAATTAACGGCTCAAGCCCAAATATAGCCATTTTTCTATAGCCACTGAAAACAGCAGGCTTGCGGCTTGAACACCCTGTTGCCAGCATGAATTGTCCGGTGCAGCCATGCAAATCGAGAGAAATTTTCATTAGGGGGTGCACTATGAGTGAGTTTTGTGTGTACTGAGCATAAAATGCAGCTGAATTTGCACCTAAGCGTTAAATAATCGTTGTGAAATAAATCCTGACGCATCAATCATTTTTCAGGTGCAACTTTTGCTGTATTCTCGATATTTTTGTAAAAGTGTTAGTATCCACTCTAATTTAAAATAAACCCTCTATATCTTTTAATACAGAGAGTTATTTATAAATTTCTGTTTTAGCTCAGGCTGCGTCTTCACTGAAGCTCAACATTTACTATGTTTATCTACACTGATAAATTTATGTTTTATTCTTCGCATTCAAGGAACAAAAAATGAAATTTCGCTTTAGCTCAGGCTGCGCCTTCACTGAAACCAGGCTATGTTCTTGCCCGGAAATAAATAAGAATTCACATTTGATTATCCTGACGGGAGCAATGCAATGAAATTCCGTTTTCCCATCATCATCATTGATGAAGATTTCCGCTCAGAAAATGCCAGTGGCTTAGGGATACGCGCGCTGGCTGATGCGCTTGAAGAAGAAGGAATGGAAGTGCTGGGGGTAACCAGCTACGGCGACCTGACTTCTTTTGCGCAGCAACAAAGCCGCGCCTCCGCGTTCCTGCTGTCTATCGACGATGAGGAATTCGGCGGTGGCAGCAAGGAAGAGATTGAAATTGCGCTCAAAAGTTTGCGCGCCTTCGTCGAAGAAATTCGTTTCAAAAATTCAGATATACCGATTTATCTGTACGGCGAGACACGCACCTCACGACATATCCCTAACGATGTGCTGCGTGAATTGCATGGCTTCATTCACATGCATGAAGATACGCCTGAATTTGTGGCACGCCATATCATCCGCGAAGCGAAATCCTATCTGGATTCACTGGCACCACCCTTTTTCCGCGCGCTATTGCATTATGCGCAGGATGGCTCCTACTCATGGCATTGCCCGGGTCATTCAGGTGGCGTGGCCTTTCTAAAATCGCCTGTGGGACAAATGTTTCACCAGTTTTTTGGCGAAAATATGCTGCGCGCTGACGTCTGTAATGCAGTGGATGAACTGGGTCAATTGCTCGATCACACAGGGCCGGTCGCCGCTTCTGAGCGCAATGCTGCGCGTATTTTCAATGCAGATCATCTGTTTTTCGTCACCAATGGCACGTCGACCTCAAACAAGATCGTCTGGCATTCGATGGTAGCGTCTGATGATATTGTGGTAGTGGATCGCAACTGCCACAAATCCATTCTGCATTCCATCATGATGACAGGTGCAGTACCGGTATTTTTGACGCCGACACGCAACCATTACGGCATCATCGGGCCGATCCCGAAGTCGGAATTTGAACCGGCAAGCATACAGCGCAAAATTGATGCAAATCCGTTCATTAAAGACAAAACTAAGAAACCGCGTATTTTGACCATTACGCAAAGTACTTATGACGGCATCGTTTCTAACGTTGAAATGTTGAAAGAAATGCTGGACGGACGCATAGATGCGCTGCATTTCGATGAAGCGTGGTTACCGCATGCGGCATTCCACGATTTCTACAAAGATATGCATGCCATAGGCCGTGACCGGCCGCAGGCACGTGAATCGATGATTTTCGCCACCCAGTCAACCCATAAATTGCTGGCAGGCTTATCGCAGGCGTCGCAGATTCTGATACGCGAACCGGCAAGCCACAAATTGAACAAGTACATCTTCAATGAAGCGTATTTGATGCACACCTCCACCAGTCCGCAATATGCGATTATCGCCTCCTGCGATGTGGCAGCAGCGATGATGGAATCTCCGGGTGGCCCGGCACTGGTTGAAGAATCCATCGCTGAAGCACTGGATTTCCGCCGCGCCATGCGTAAAGTAGATGAAGAATATGGTCTGGACTGGTGGTTTCAGGTCTGGGGTCCGGATGTGATTGCCGAGGAAGGCGTGGGTTCACGCGAAGACTGGGTGCTGACAGCCTCTGACAAGTGGCATGGTTTCGGCGATCTGGCTGAAGGCTTTAACATGCTCGATCCGATCAAGGCTACCATCATCACGCCCGGCCTGGCCGTGGATGGTGATTTTTCAGAAAGCGGTGTCCCGGCATCCATGGTGACCAAATATCTGGCCGAGCATGGCGTCATCGTTGAAAAATGCGGACTCTATTCATTTTTCATTATGTTTACCATCGGCATCACCAAAGGGCGCTGGAATACCTTGCTGACCGGCTTGCAACAGTTCAAGGATGACTATGACAAGAATCAGCCTCTTTGGCGTATCCTGCCTGAGTTTGCCGCGAAACATCCGCATTATGAACGGGTAGGACTGCGCGATCTTTGTCAGCGCATCCACGATGCCTATAAATTGCATAATGTCGCGCGCATGACGACTGAAATGTATCTGTCCGACATGCAGCCAGCGATGAAACCATCGGATGCCTTTGCAATGATGGCGCATGAAGAACTTGATCGCGTGGAAATTGACGAACTGGAAGGGCGCATCACTGCTGTGTTGCTAACCCCGTATCCGCCCGGTATTCCGCTGTTGATTCCGGGTGAGATATTCAATAAAACCATCGTCGACTATCTCAAATTTGCCCGTGATTTTAGCCAGAAATTGCCTGGTTTCGAGACTGACATTCACGGACTGGTTGTAGAAGAAATAAATGGTGTGAAGCGTTATTTCGTGGATTGCGTGAGGTAAAAACAGCTACAAGGGGCAAGACACAAGGTACAAGACAAATATGTGAAACTGTTTTGTCTTAAACCTTAAACCTTGTTTCTTGTATCTGATTGCACAATTTACTTGACTCACTCTTGGAACAGGCGTATAAAGTATGCCTAGGTGTTTGAATCAAAGTCACTGCAGTACTGGTTTTACCATGCGCAATCTTCGATCAAATAGTTTTGCGGGAGTTTTTCCCGTGTTTTTAAAAAAGGAAGTAAACACATGGCAACTGGTACAGTTAAGTGGTTCAACGATGCAAAAGGTTTCGGTTTTGTAACTCCTGATGATGGTAGCGAAGATCTGTTCGCTCACTTCTCAGCGATCAACATGAACGGTTTCAAGACCCTTCAAGAAGGTCAAAAAGTAAGTTTTGAAGTTACGCAAGGCCCTAAGGGCAAGCAAGCTTCAAACATTCAAGCCGCTTAATCAGCGATTGTAAAAAAGCCCGGGACGAAAGTTCCGGGCTTTTTTTATTTGTAGCCGGCAATATCTAAGCGCGAATAGTGCAAACATTACTGCCCGCAAAGTCATGCAGTTTGTTCATGGTTATCATACCAGTATCAATTAAATGTCAGGACGATTTCATCCCTTTAAGATGAAATCATTAAGTAGAATCATTGTCACGAAGCACCGGACATGGTCTATGGCACCTCGGCGCAGCAGAGGTGGGTAGCGCATTGCCGCCTGTTTTTTGCCTGGTGGCATGATTTCAGTGCGCGCTATGTTACGGCGCTGTGTGCGACAAAGGAAGCTACTGAAAGCAACTGCATCATCTCGAAACCCGCAGCACACCGATTAGACGAATTACTCGTTAATGCACCTTTGATGACTGGCTCAGAATATCTGACGGTAGATGTGCTTCTTGCCCTATGGGATGAGCTTGATGCGGCGTTTCGGGTTGAAGTCGAGGAGTCAAAAAAACACTTCAGGATTTCCTGAAAATATATCATCCCGCCTGGAATCTGGTTGGCAGAGTGCATTTCAATCTAGCCGAAAATCATAAGGATGCAGAAGCACCGTTCGCATTTATCGCCACCGACACCTCCCGGCTATCTGTGCATGACAAGGCGTCACAGGTTATTGCCGATTCCTGGTTGGCCGATACGTTGCGCGGCTTGCGCTCACCGGAAGGACTGGCACAAATCACACCGGGCGATGAACTCAAAGCCACGCTGCGCTCTTATCAACAGGCAGGTTTGCGCTGGCTGTATCTGCTCACCCGGCTTGGACTGGGAGCCTGTCTGACGGACGACATGGGTCTGGGAAGAACCATTCAGGTGCGGTCTTTACTGTTAGTGTTAAAGCCTGAGCAGATGACAGGCGAGCGTCCCAGTCTGCTGGTAGCTCCTGCCTCCTTGCTGGCGAACTGGGCGGCAGAAATCACCCGCTTTGCCCCCGGCTTGACGATGCTGATCGCGCATCCGTCTGCCCTGTCTGCGGCTCAATTGCGCGCACTCGATATCAAGCAGCTTGGCGCGTTCGATCTGATCATCACCAGCTATGGCTCTCTTCTGCGCCAGCCCGTGTTAGAGACGATGTCATGGCTTATAGCCGTACTGGATGAAGCACAGGCGATTAAAAATCCGGGCACCAAACAATCTCGGCAAGTGAAAAAGCTCATTGCACAGACCCGTATTACGCTAACGGGAACGCCAGTCGAAAATCGCCTATCAGATTTGTGGTCGATTTTTGATTTCACCCACCCCGGCTTGCTGGGGACTGACAAAGTTTTCACCAAATTTACCAAACGGCTGGCCAAGGCCGGGCATTTCGGCCCGCTGCGCGAACTGGTGCGCCCTTATATCCTGCTGCGCTTGAAGACTGACAAGCTTGTTATTAATGATCTGCCTGATAAAACTGAACTGAAAGCATACTGTCATCTGAGTCCGTTGCAGGCCGCATTGTATCAGCGCGCGGTGCAAGATCTGGCTGCCTCACTGGAAGAGGCCGAAGGTATCGGACGTAAAGGGGTGGTGTTATCGTATCTCATGCGCTTCAAACAAAGCTGTAACCACCCTTTTCAATGGCAAGGAGATGCGGCCTGGAATGCTGCCGATAGCGGTAAATTTGCGCGCTTGCCTGAATTGACTGAGGTTATCGCAGCCAGGCAGGAGAAGGTAATGATATTTACCCAGTTCCGCGAAACCACTGAACCGCTTGCGGCATTCTTAGGTACCGTGTTTGGTCGCGAAGGCCTGGTTTTGCACGGCGGCACGCCCGTGGCAAAACGGCGTGCAATGGTACAGCACTTTCAGGAAGATGAATTAATTCTATTTTTTATACTCTCGCTTTGACTAGCGCAGAAATAGCTCTATCAGGGCTGTGTTTGGCCCAGCGTTTTTAACAATGTCGACAGGTCAGTCTGCGCAATGGGCTTTGCTTTTCCCCCTTGAATTTTGTCCACCAATTCGCCAACACCCCACGATACCAGCGAAGCCAGCACAAATACCAGCAGTCCGCGCGTCATGCTGTGCGGAATGCCCTGCCCGTCCAGAAAACGTCGCAGATACCAGGCTACAGCAATAAACGCCAGCGTGGTAAGCAGCAGATTCCACATTGAAGGTAGTTCAAACATTATTGCCCCCTGCGCTGATAAGTGACGAAATGATATTCCAGCGCTTGCGGTGAAGCCTGGCGGCATATTTTACGTGACACCTCCAGCCAGTCACTCAGGGCAAACTCAGGAAAATGCGCATCACCGGCTACCTCCTGCTGAATCTCGGTGATGTATAGCGTGTCAGCCAGTGATAAAGCTTGCCGGTAAATTTCAGCGCCGCCCACGATATAAATCTTTTCATCGCCAGCGCAAGCGGCGAGTGCTTCCGGCAACGAATGAGCCATCAGGCAGCCTTCAATTTGCAAATTATGATCTCGCGTAACCACCACCGTGCTGCGACCGGGCAACGGACGTCCGATCGAGTCGAAGGTCTTGCGGCCCATAATCATGTGATGCCCCATGGTCAGCGCCTTGAAGTGCTTTAAATCCTCAGGGCAGCGCCAGGGCAAGGTATTGTTGATGCCTATGGTGCGATTTTTCGCCATGGCAACGACGATGCAGGATCGAGGATTCAGGATAGTGTTTTTATTCTTCATGGGCAGACAGAGATTTCTTAAGAGCGTTAAGCATTTTGCCAATTTCGCTTGTTTTTTCCAAAAGTGTAGCCGTTTCGTCAGCACCGATAAAATTTAACCTCATGGCAATCTGAATTTGAGTTTCAATCTCCATTAAGGAACCCTAAGCAATGGATAAGTGGTTGAAATAAGCGCCGGTTAAGTTTCTGCCATGCCCCTTGGCAATATTTGAAGGTATAGATACAGCAGCCCTTCTTATTTGCGACGTCAGGCCGTAGCGTTCCTCACCCGGAAAAGTCACGGTAATTTGATCAATATCGGTTACCAGATCCATAGCCTTTTGCCAGACTATCAGTTCACTATATTTCATTCCGCCAGCTCCTTAACCCTTCACTCAAAAACATGAGCTTTCATTCAACAACAGCAACTGCGTTGTTGCGTGGAAAATCTTCCGCGGCCTCAGCTCCGTTGTTTCGTGGACGTGCCCTTACGGCCTGAATCCTGATTCCTAAACGGCCACCGGTGCTTTAATTGCCGGATGCGGTTCGTAACCCGCCAACGTAAAGTCTTCATACTGAAAGGACAGAATGTCTTTTACCTCCGGATTGATTTTCATGACGGGCAACGGGTGCGGTTTGCGCGCGAGTTGTAATGCCGCCTGATCCATGTGATTAGCATAAATATGCGCATCACCGAAAGTGTGCACAAACTCACCCGCTTCAAGATTACACACCTGCGCCATCATCATGGTCAGCAAGGCATAGGAGGCGATATTGAAGGGCACGCCCAGAAAAATATCGGCGCTGCGCTGATAGAGCTGACAGGATAATCGACCCTCCGCGACATAAAACTGAAAGAATGCATGACAGGGTGCCAACGCCATCTGTTCAAGCTCACCGACATTCCAGGCCGAAACGATGATCCGCCGCGAGTCCGGATTGTTTTTCAGCTGATCGACTGCGATTTTAATCTGATCGATCACGCGACCATCCACGGCCAGCCATGAGCGCCATTGCTTACCGTAAACAGGGCCCAGATCGCCATTTTCATCCGCCCATTCATCCCATATCTTTACGCCGTGCTCTGTAAGGTAGCGTATGTTGGTGTCGCCCTGCAAGAACCACAGCAGTTCATGGATAATGGACTTCATGTGACATTTCTTGGTTGTGACCAGCGGAAAGCCTCGCGACAAATCGAAGCGCATCTGATAACCGAATACACTGAGTGTGCCGGTGCCTGTCCGGTCGGATTTTTTGGTGCCGTGCTCCAGCACGTGCTGCATGAGTTCAAGATAGCTACGCATAGTATAGATCGCCGTATAATCGCGGCATTGAATGACTTTTTCGAGGACGTAATGTTAGCACAGCTCACCGTTATACCAACTCTCCCCGCCAATCTGGAAGCATCGCATCTTTTGGTGCTCTGCCCGAAAGCCAAGATTTTGCCAGGCGATATGCCCCATGCGGCGCTGCTCACCAGCATACTTGTCAGGCGCGACATGAAAATATCCGAACTCGCCAAGTCGCCTGTCGCTGCAAATACTGCCGACGGCTCATTGATTGCCTGGGCAATGCTTGATTTTAGCAAGGCTATTTTTTCTCAGCAGGTACAACTACGCAAAGCTGTTCAGTTGTTGCTGGAAGAACATCCGAAGCAGATTGCCATCGTGGTGCTGGGCGATGCTGCACAGCTCACCGCAGAACTTGCGCTGTATGTTGCCTGGGTGAATGGTGCCACGCTGCCGGTGCACAAGAAGAAAAATGAGAATAAGCCGCTGAAAAGCATTCTGCTTACCGGCTTTGAGGACGAAAAAGCATTTGAACCCGTGCGCGCAAAGGCGGCCGGCAATCTGCTGTGCCGCAGCCTGACTGTTCTGCCGCCGAATGAGCTGACGCCCGCGCTTTATCGCAAGCATATACAAAAACTCTCCGGGGAAAATGACTGGCGCTATGAAGAGTATGACATGAAGGCGTTGCGCAAAATGGCTGCAGGTGCATTTGTGGCGGTGGCTCAAGGCAGTGAATTCGAGGATGCGGCCATCGTTCATCTGAGCTATAAACATCCCGAAGCGCAAAAAACAGTCGCGCTGGTCGGCAAGGGAATTTGCTTCGATACCGGCGGCCATAATCTGAAGCCTGCGCGTTACATGCACAACATGCACGAAGATATGAACGGCTCTGCGGTGGCGCTGGGCATTCTGCTGGGAGCAAGCTTGCAAAAGTTGCCCGTGAATATCGACTGCTGGCTGGCAATCGCGCAGAATCACATCAGCCCCAAGGCCTACAAACAAAACGATGTCGTCACAGCGCTTAACGGCACAACCATAGAAATCATTCACACCGATGCCGAAGGACGCATGGTGCTGGCCGATACACTGACACTGGCCTCCCGCGAAAAGCCTGACCTGATGATCGACTTTGCAACGCTGACCGGAAGTATGGACGAGGCGCTAGGCTGCCGTTATTCCGGCGTATTGGGCAACCGTGAGGCACTGTTACAGCGCGCGGTGAGCGTCGGGCAACAGACAGGCGAGCGGCTATGCGCTTTCCCGATGGATGAAGATTATGAGAGCGCACTTGAGTCCAAAGTTGCCGATATTAAACAATGTACACTGGAAGGCGGAGCTGACCATATACTGGCAACGCGATTTTTAAAGCGTTTTGTCGAGCACGACACACCCTGGTTGCATGTTGATTTATCTGCCAGCCGCTGCGAAGAGGGCTTAGGCGCCGTCGGCACGGATGTCACCGGTTTTGGCGTTGCCTGGGGAATAAAAATGCTGAAAGGAGAATAGCAAACAGAAAGTGGGGGAGTGCCGGCTTTAATCCCACTTACCACTTACCACTCACCACTTACCACTTACCACTTACCACTTACCACTTACCACTTACCACTTATGTTATGCAGCCCGCCGCCAAAGTTGACATTCTGCGGAGATAAAAAAGCTTAATCAGAGGGCGCGCTCAAAAACCAAGTGCAACATTTTTAGAGGACCATGTTGCATGGGAAAAACTGACAAGCAGTTGAGTATCGAAGAGCGCGCGCTGATCCAGACACCGTTATCAATGGGATTCATACCGGGGCAAATGACGGCATGCCCATGTCATTGATGGCTTTTCTCATATCGCGTGGCAATTCTTCGGTAGGGCTTGCCGAACAGGCATTCGACGACCTGACGCCCCTGATATGGCCAATAATCGCA
>CAIWRI010000139.1 GCA_903915035.1 uncultured Nitrosomonadales bacterium
GCTCCGCGGCCTCAGGAAGGCATGACGCAAGACGCGGGAAGTGCGCCGCAAGACGCGGGAAGCATGACGCAAGAGGCAAGAAGTGCGCCGCAAGTCGGGGGAAGCATGACGCAAGAGGCGGGAAGTGCGCCGCAGTATAGGGAAAGTGCAAGGCAGACAGTTCGCTGTCTGATTTTATAAAGATGCTCAACATCACCAATTGCAAGATACCTTAAACCATTGAAAAGGAGTTTTTATCATGACTAATTCTTCCTTCATGCCAAGAAGTGACGAAGGCAAAGCCGGGCTGCTCGAACATCTGGCCTTGCTTTTACCCGAATTAGCGAAAATTTTAGGTCTCAGCGATGCCGATATGGCACAGCTGAAAATTGATTCGGTCGGTTTTCGCTATGCGCTCAAGCGGCTTAGACTGTCTGAAAGCCGCTTGCATAACTGGACTGCCTGCAAGAATCAGCTGAGGGACGGCGGCACCGGCAACAACGACTGGCCGGATTCAATGACAGAGGACGCCGATCTCCCGCCAGTTCCGCCCCCCGGCGTGATTCTGCGCCTCTCCACAATGGTCGCGAGCATCAAGGCGAGCAAGAATTACACCGAGGCCATTGGTCAGGCGCTGCGCCTGATCGGCACCAGACATGTCGTGACTGCCGACAGCTGGGAACCTGATTTGGATATACAAAACAAAGCGGGACATCCGGCACTTGACTGGACAAAAGGCGATGCGAGCGCGCTGGAAATATGGGCGGACCGGGGAGATGGCAAAGGCTTTGTATTCTTTACCATCAGCACGAAAGCGGGCATCACCGACAATACCCCGTTGCCCGCCAGCTTGACGACCTGGAAATACAAGGCAATTTATCGCCTGCAGGATGAGCAGGTCGGTACATGGAGCAAGGTGCTGAGCTTTCCGGCAGTAACCCAACTGGGCTGACAGGACGACAAAGCAAAGGCGACTCCGGTTTATCCTGCTGCCAGACTGAGGCCTAGCTGGCAGCATTGCTTTGTCGGGAATTTTTTGTCATGTCCTTGCCTTCATTAGGCGGCGAATAGCCATCGTACCGTGCAATACAGACGCGCTTTGCGCCTCGATATTTTTATGCTTTTAATTGAACAAGTGCAAAGGGCTGATTTTTACCGGTGTCTTATCACAAGCATTCGTCGAAAAGCTGACATTCAGGTATTCCTGCGGTGTAGAATAGCCGGCAGAATTGCGGCTTTTCTCCCCCAGTAAGTAGCTCAGCAGAAAAAAGAGCGTTGTATCAGACAGCGCTTTGACTCCAGAGAACACTTCATACGGAATTTGGAATCCAGGCATTTTTGATACTTCAGGAGTTTGTGTGAAACAGAAGCCAGCAGAGCAGGATTTTGATCAACTGCGCCGCGCTGCCGAGGCGCAGCTGGGCAAGCAGCCACCGGATAGCATGCCGGCGCAGAGTACCGAAACGCTGTTGCATGAACTGCAAGTTCATCACATCGAACTTGAGATGCAGAATGAAAATCTGCGAGAGGCGCATATTGAACTGGAGAAGTCACTTGAACGTTATGTGGCGCTTTATGATCTTGCACCGGCAGCTTATCTTACCCTGAGCCGCGAAGGCCTGATTGAAGAAGCGAATTTAAGCGCAGCCAAACTGCTGGGCATGGACCGCAAACGCCTGCTCAAAAATAATTTTAACCGATTCATTCTGCCTGCCGAGCAGGATCGCTGGTACTTTTATCTGCGTGACCTGCAAGACAATCACAATGCCAATCTTGATCTTACCTTGCAACATGCTGACGGTACGGTCTTCTATGCGCTATTGAATTGCAGGCGCACAAACAGCGAAATTGAGACCGCCAGTCTGCTGCTCATGCTGACCGATATCACCGAACGCAAACTGGCGGAGGAACGACTGCGACTTACCCAGTTCATCGGCGACCATGCGCCGGACAGCATACTCTGGGTTGATCAGCATGCGTGCATCGTCTATGCCAATGAAGCGGCCTGTCGCGAACACGGTTATACAAGGGCAGAGCTGCTTTTGATGCAGGTCTTCGCTATCGAACCCGAATTTACCCCCGACTTGTGGCCCGGCCACTGGCAGGAATTGCAACAGAAAGAAAAACTGGTCTTCGAGACCAAGCATAAACGCAAGGACGGCTGCCTTTTCCCGGTTGAGGCTTCCGCCAATTATGTCAAGTTCGGTGAAAATGAATTCGCGGTGAAATTCATCAGAGACATCAGCCGTCGCAAGCAGATGGAGTCGGAAATTCGCATTGCGGCTATTGCCTTTGATTCGCAGGAGGGCATGTTCATTACCGATGAAAATTGCCACATTCTGCGTATAAATAAATCCTTTACCCGGATTACCGGCTATTCAGCAGATGAGATTGTCGGCAAAAACCCGAGGCTGCTCAAATCGGGCCGCCATGATGCCAGCTTCTATGCCGCGATATGGGATAGCATCAATAATACGGGTGCATGGCAAGGGGAAATATGGGACAAGCGTAAAAATGGTGAAATTTATCCGCTGCATTTAACCATTTCCGCTGTCAGAGCACCTGACGGCACCCTTTCTAATTACGTTTCAACGCTGACTGATATTACCCTGGCCCGCGCGGCGGAGGAAGCCATCAAGCGCCTGGCATTCTATGACCCGCTGACCTACCTGCCTAACCGTCGTCTGCTCAATGACAGACTGAGCCAAGTCATGTTTGCCAGCCGGCGCAATGGTGTGTATAGCGCGCTGCTGTTTCTGGACCTGGATAATTTCAAAACACTCAATGACACGAGCGGGCATTCTGTCGGGGATTTGCTGCTGGTCGAGGCGGCCGCGCGCCTTAAAAATTGTGTGCGCAGCGTGGATAGTGTGGCACGCTTCGGCGGCGATGAGTTCGTGATCATACTCAGCGAATTGGATAGCAATAAAAGCGCAGCGACCAGCCAGGCCGGCCAGGTTGCCGCAAAAATTCTTGCCGCATTGTCTGAACCTTATCTGCTGTCAATCAATTTTGCAGGCGCTACGGCCACAATCACTCATCACTGTACGGCAAGTATCGGCATCGCGGTATTCATTGATCACGAAGCAGGTCAGGATGAAATTCTTAAATGGGCGGATACGGCGATGTATCAGGCAAAGCAAGCGGGACGGAATCAGATTCAATTCCATGTTTGAAAAAGGCGATTGTCCGGACGCTAACAGCGTACAGCCGCGTTAGGGCCGATATTGTCAGCACGACAACGAATCAGGCTATTCCTTCGCTATGACAGCAGTGATGCCTGCAACGAAGCGCAATTTCCCCGGCAAAGTATCGACAAACGAAGCGTTGATGCGAAATCATAGCGGGCTTTCATCTTGCGCTTTAAGACTGTTGAGCAAGGCTGAGGCATTGACCGGCTTATACTGCACAGGCCAATGACAGCGGCTGGTCTCATAGAGGGAATGACCCGACGTGTCGCCGGTTACCAGCACCGCCTTGATGCGCTTTTTGGCTTTTTGACTGAGCCGATGCAAAAACGCGATGCCATTCATCGAGCCACCCAGCGTGTAATCAACAATGTAGTAATCGGCATGCTCAATGCCCTCATGCTGCAGCGCGGCTTCAGCGCTTTGAAAGCAGCTCACACTGGCACCCATAATGGTCAACCAGGACAGGGTCGCCTGTATCACCAGCAAATCATCTTCCACGATGATGAATTTATTGCCCTGTATAAATGCCGCATCGGGCAAGCTGCTGTCAGCCTGCGGTGGCGGCGGCAGACTTGTTTCAACACAGGACAGGCAAAATCCGAAGACGCTTCCCCGCCCGCTTTTCGAGTGACAAGTGATTTCCGTGCCCAGCAGCGCCAGCGTGCGTTTGACGATAGACAGACCCAGTCCCTGGCCATGCATTCTGTCACGCTGCTGGTTATTGACCTGAAAAAACTCTTCAAAAACCAGTGCGATTTTTTCATCGACGATGCCTATGCCGGTATCCCAAACCTGAAACAGGATATGGCCCCCGCGTTGTCTCGCACTCACCAGAATGCCGCCCTCGGGGGTAAATTTGATGGCATTTGAAATCAGGTTGAGCAGCACCGACTTGAGCAAGCCGATGTCGCTGCGTATCATCAGGGTCCTGGTTAAGGGAAAGAACAATCTGAAACTGAGTTTTTTCTCGCCCGCGATGACTGAAAAGTTCTGCTCCAGCCAGATGAGCAGCTCCGCGACATTGATAGAGGTGAATTCCGGCTTGATGGTATTTGAATCGAGCCTTGATACATGCAGCAGGGTATCGAGCAACTCTTTAAAGGTGGACATGGACAGCATCAGACTGAGGATCAGATCATTCTGCTGCGGGGTGAGTCCGGAATAGCGCAGTGCGTAGAGAAACATATTGGCTGCTGCCAGCGGTTGCCGTAAATCGTGTCCCGCAGCAGCGAGGAAGCGGGTCTTGGCCAATTCTTTGTTCTCAAGCTGATGCAGGGCGAGACTGATTTCCTGATCCGCCTTGACCCGCGCTGAAATATCGTTGGTAATCAGCAAAAGATGGGGTTTTTCCTCGATGACAAGGAAAGAGAATACACATTCCAGAACAACCTTCTTGCCTGAATAAGTCACTCTCTCAACCTCTTTCCTGAGCACTTGCCGGCTGGCTAGCACCTCATCGGCAAAACCGACCAGGCCGCTTTGCTGCCATGATCCATTACTGCGAAAATCCTGCATTATTATCGTCTCTACGCTGGTATCCAGCGTGCCAGCGTAGGCCTGATTGAGCATGATGCAGGTGCCCTCAGCCTGAAAGACAGCGATGCCGGAAGGCGAACGGGCTAAAATTGTGCTGTTAAAGAGCAGCGAATCATTCAATTGCGTCTCAATATGCTTGTGTCTGGAGATATCGCTGTGGATACCAATCATGCGAACCGGCTTGCCTTGCGTGTCATGCAAGGCAATCTTGCCCCGGCATAATATCCATTTATAACTGCCATCCTTGCAGCGCAAGCGCAATTCAATGTGATAATTCGTTATCTTTGCTGCCAGATAATCATCCAGATTTTGCTGCACGCGCGCCATATCGTCCGGATGCACACTGTTAAGCCAGCTGTCGGCATGATGCGGTAATTCATATGTCGTGTAACCTAACATGCTCATATAAAGCGGAGAAAACTGCATGGCATTGCTGAGCATATTCCAATCCCATACGCCATCTCCGGCACTATCAATCGCGAAGTTCAACCGATATTCGCTGTCGAACAACAATGATTCACTGCGCTTGATCTCACGGGTCAATTTATTCGCGATGCCGATTGCCTGACTCCGGATGTTGACAAGCGAATGCAGCAGCGCAAATAACAGCCAACTTAGCAAACTGCCACTAAACAGCGTGAACCAGAAATCACGGTAACTGACGGCGGAAGCGCTTTGATCGAACAACAACGACCAGTGATGTCCGGCCAGATTGAGTGTTCTGGACTGCGTGAACAGCACACCAGGATGAGGCGTTCTCATGCTGTCGAACAACAAGCTCGCGGGCACCGTCTCCAGCCCGTCATAGATTTTCAATTCTACCGCCTTAAATTGACTCAGCTTGCACAGGATGTCGGTCATCAAATTATTCATGCGGTAAACACTGGCCAGCCAGCCAATCAGAGCCCGGCGTCTGTTCTCAACGGTGGCCTGTGGCATGCCGCTTTGATAGACCGGAATAAACAAGATCACGCCGGCCTGAACATCCTGGCCGTTTTCCTGCTGCAACAGCAACTTGCCGGTCAGTGTTGCCTGGCCGCTATCGCGCGCCTGCACCATGGCGACTTGCCTGACCGGTTCCGCAAAGGTGTCATAGCCGAAGACGCGCTGATTGCGAACAGAAAAAGGGGAGATATAAATAACCGGCGCATACAGCACACGGTTGCCGGCAGGCACTACCTTGTAGTCAGGGTAACCTTCCGCGCGAATTTGGGCGATATGTGCGGCTAATTGCGCTTGCGGCACGACGGCAGCAAAGCTCATGGCCTGCATACCGGGAACGCTGTCTGCTATTTCCAGTCTGTCGACATAGCTTTGCCACGTTTGACGATTGACCTGAGTCTGGCTTGCGAAAAGTCCGGAACCTCCGCGTAACAGCAGCGCGTAAGCATTCAGGCGGTTCTGAATATTCAGCGATACCTGGTCACAGATGAAGGAAAACTGCGCCGTGGCCTCTTGTTCAAGATGCTGTTTAACCTGAAAGGCGGCAAACACGGTAAACAGCATGCCGGCAATAAGCACCAGCCAGGCAGTCAAGCGCGTTTTTTGCAAACCAAATTTCTGTATCAATTAAATCCAGTCAGCGCAGAAATTTTACGTCCCGGCTTTTAATAAGTCAGCTTTTACATTCAGGCTGCCGGCGCGATCCGGCAAAGGAGGCTTACATCATTTATGCGCGACGATAAAAGCCTGCCGCGATGGACTGCACATAATATCTTTAAGGTCAAAGACATACAATCGGGAAATTCTTATTTTTCAGTAAGTAAATTCTTATGCGCCGCCGTGTGGCAGCACTACTGACGCGGACTTTTGCGCGGCTTGGCTTGAGGTTGGGCGGCCGTTACACTTTCTCACCCCCGCCGGGGCGGATCAATCGTTATCATGCGGACAAGGTCAGCTCAAGCGGAGGCGTACAGCCATGAAATCGAATACCGGCATATTTTTGAGCGCTGTTTTACTGGCCGCTTGCGCCGCACCGCCGCCGGTTGCCTTTGAACTTGCGGATTCCGCCTCAAGGCGATATCCGGGCACTTTGTACGATGCAAATCAGCGCATTGAAGTGACGCCGGGCGCGCATCACAATCAGGGATATTATCTTATGGCCGGTGGCACTGCCGTTGCGCCCCCCTGAATGGGGCGCAGATTTATGTCGCCGGATACGTCCTTTTCAGCGAATTCCGCCCGTGCTCAGCTGAGATCAGAAGATAGCGGGCAACTCAACGGCCCGTTCCTGCTTGAAGCCCGCCAGGCCGTGGGTGACTGCGAAGCACCCGATGGCACCCGCTTCCCGTTGTTTACCGGCAAATAATCAGCTGTATATCACCTGAACGTTTTCCGCCTGCAAGGCGGTGCGCAATTCTTCCAGCAGTTCGTCCGCCAGCGTCACCTGCCAGCCATCCCCCAGACGCAACTGGCAGGTTGCCACCGGATTGCGGTAATTGATCAGCACACGACAAGCCCCCTCGCGCCAGGGATTGAGTATCTCTTTGAGGCGCTCGGCGCTCAAGTTATTTTCACAACTCAACGCCAGTTGCTGGGCAAAACGCGAGCGCGCTTCGGCAAAGTTGAGCAACGCTTCGCCACTGACCCGCACATTGCCGGAATATTCATCCAGACTGGCTTTACCCTCGACGATCAGCAGTTCGTCCTCTTTAACCCACTGACGGCTTTTCTCGTATTCTTCGTTGAACACCGTTAATTCGATTTGTGCACTGCCATCGTCCAGCGTGATTACCGCCATGCGTCCGCGCCGGGTCTGCTGCAAGCGCAAGCCCGACACAATGCCTGCCAGCCTGACCGGCACCCCGCGCCGCGCACCATAACCGCTGCCGGCACCATTCCCTTTGCCGAGGAAGGACGGTGTCAGTTCGCCTAGTTTCACCTTGATAAAATTACTCAGTTCCGCCTGATATTCCTGATACGGGTGCCCGCCCAGATACATCCCCAGGCTGGTTTTTTCATGCGCCAGTTGTTCGCGCAAGGTCCAGCGTGCGACTTCGGCATTCTGCCCGATCAGCACGGCATCCGCGTCATCCTCGCCAAACAGACTGTCCTGATTAATGGAACGCGCCTGCTGGTCGGCACTGGCTAACGCCGCATCGACAGTGGCCATTAAGGCGGCGCGGTGATCGCTGATGGCATCAAAGGCGCCCGCACGGATCAGTGTTTCGATGGTGCGACGATTAACCGCCCGCTTATCCACCCGCCGGCAAAAATCGAACAAATCCTTGAACGGCCCCGCCGCGCGGGCTTTGACGATACTGTTGATTGCCGCCTCACCCGTGCCCTTGATTGCGCCCAGTCCGTAGCTTATGGTTTTGTCATCGGTAGGCGAGAAGGCATAACCGGAACTGTTGACATCGGGCAATAGCACCTTGATCCCCTGCTGCAAGGTATCGGCATAAAACGTGCGTACTTTTTCGGTGTTATCCAGATCGCCCGACATTGTCGCTGCCATGAAGGCGGCAGGATAATGCGCCTTGAGGAAAGCCGTCTGATAAGCCACCAGCGCATAAGCTGCCGAGTGCGACTTGTTGAAGCCGTAACCGGCAAACATTTCCATCAGATCGAACAAGCGGGTGGCCAGGTCCTTGTCGATGGCGCGATTGATTGCCCCCGCGACGAAAATATCGCGCTGCCGCGCCATTTCCCCGGGATCTTTCTTACCCATCGCCCGGCGCAGCATATCCGCGCCGCCCAGAGTATAGCCGCCGATGATCTGCGAAATCTGCATCACCTGCTCCTGATACACGATCACGCCGTAAGTCGGGCCCAGCGAGATTTCCAGTTCGGGATGAAAATAGTCCGCCGTCGCCTTGCCGTGTTTACGATTGATAAAGTCGTCCACCATGCCGGACTCCAGCGGGCCGGGGCGAAACAGCGCGACCAGCGCGATAATGTCTTCAAAGGTATCCGGCTGCAAGCGCTTGATCAGATCCTTCATGCCGCGTGATTCGAGCTGAAACACGGCCGTCGTGTTGCAGGCTTTGAGCAGATCGTAGCTTGCCTTATCGTCCAGCGGAATGCGCTCTATTGAGAAGGGAGAAGGGGGAAAACCCGCCACGTTATCCTTTTCCCTTCTCTCCTCTCCCTTCTCCTGTTTTTGTTCCTTGACGCCTGAACCTTGCCCCTGCAGTCTATGTATATGCCGCACGGCCCAGTCGATGATGGTCAGGGTGCGCAGACCCAAAAAGTCGAACTTGACCAGGCCGATTGCTTCGACGTCATCCTTGTCGAACTGGCTCACCACAGACGCGCCGCCCTCGGCACAATACAGCGGACAGAAATCAGTCAGTTTGCCCGGGGCAATCACCACGCCGCCTGCGTGCATGCCGACATTGCGCGCCAAATCTTCCAGACGCATGGCCAGTTCCAGCAACTGCGGCACGCCTTCTTCACTCTGTGCAATCGCGTTGATTTCAGGTTCCATCTCGCGCGCTTTGGTAAGCGATACCGGCTTGACGCCTTCGACAGGGATCGCCTTGGACAAGCGGTCACACAGGCCATACGGAAATTCCATCACCCGGCCTACATCGCGTATCACCGCTTTGGAGGCCATCGTGCCGAAGGTGGCGATCTGCGACACGCAAGCCGCACCGTATTTCTGTTTTACATAATCAATCACCAGCTCGCGTCCGTCCTGACAGAAATCCACGTCGAAATCGGGCATGGATACGCGTTCAGGATTCAAGAAGCGCTCGAACAATAATTCATAACGCAGGGGGTCAAGATCGGTAATCAGCAAACAATAAGCCACCAGCGAACCGGCACCCGAACCCCGCCCGGGCCCTACCGGCACGCCATTGGGGAACGCTTCGGTGCGATACGCCTTGGCCCAGCGGATAAAGTCCGCCACGATCAGAAAGTAGCCGGGGAAGCCCATCTTGATGATGGTATTGATTTCGAATAACAGGCGCTCCTGATATTGCGGCATTTTGGCTGTGCGCTCAGCTTCATCCGGATAAAGCGCTTTCATGCGCTGTGCCAGTCCACGTTCAGATTCGCCCAGCAGGAAGTCATCCAGACTCTCCTCGTTGGGGGTCGGAAAATCCGGCAGGCGCGGCTTACCCAGCAGCAGGGTAAGATTGCAACGGCGCGCGATTTCAACACTGTTTTGCAAGGCTTCCGGCAAATCTGCAAACAGGGTAATCATCTCGGCCTGAGTTTTGAAATACTGCTGCGGCGTGAAGGCCTTTTCGCGGCGTTTATCGCCCAGCACATATCCTTCGGCAATACACACCCGCGCTTCATGCGCCTTGAAATCTGCGGTGGTCAGAAATTGCACCGGATGGGTAGCCACTACCGGCAAGTCCAGTTCTGCGGCTAACAGCACTGCCGTATGAATATAGGATTCTTCATCAGGAGAAGCGGTGCGCTGCACCTCAAGGTAATAACGATCAGGAAAGAGGGCAGCCCATTGTTTTGCAGCGCTGCGGGCCAGCGCGGTATTTCCTGACAACAGCGCGCAACCTACATCGCCCAGATGCGCACCGGACAGACAAATCAAGCCGGCGGTGCCTTCCTCGCTAAACCATTCGCGGCGCAGTTCTGCGCGATCGTGGGACTGATTGGTTAAATAAGCGCGTGACAGCAAACGGCATAAGCGCAGGTAGCCTTCGACCGACTGGCACAGCAGCAACAGTCGATAGGGCTTGCTGCGATCGGCTTCATTGGTGATAAATACATCGACCCCGGCAACCGGCTTGAGGCCTTTGCCGCGCGCCTTTTTGTAAAACTTCACCAGGCCGGAAAAATTGGAAAGATCGGTCAGCGCCAGCGCCGGCATGCCATCCGCACGGGCCGCATCGACAGCCTCGTCTATGCGCACCATCCCGTCGGTAATGGAGTATTCGCTGTGCAGGCGCAGGTGGACAAAAGCAGGTGAGGACATAAGGGCGGATCAAGGAATGTTCAGTCGGGATTTTACCACTACAGGTTTTTTTGCGTATCCGGAATTAGCGGATGACACGGAAATACCGCTCCTGCTGAATCCTCAATCCTGAATCCTGTTACTGGTAGAATGCGGCTCACTCAATCACTCCTGTCGTCATGCCTCACACACTTTCCCCGCAGCGCGAACGCTATTTGTTGCTGACCCTGTCCGGCATACAGTTTTCCCACATCCTCGATTTCATGATTATGATGCCGCTAGGTCCGATCCTGATGCGCGAATTTTCCATCAGCACGCATGAGTTCGGTTTTTTAGTGGCAAGCTACAGTTTCAGCGCGGCACTAACGGGTTTGCTCGCCGCGACCTTCGTTGACAAGTTTGAGCGCAAGCGTCTGTTGCTCTGCGTATTCGGTCTGTTCGGCCTGGCGACACTGGCGTGCGGTCTGTCCCCCAACTACTCGACGCTGTTGATTGCGCGCGGTCTGGCGGGCGCTTTCGGCGGCATGATGGGTGCCATGGTGCAAACCCTGATAGGCGACCTGATTCCGTTCGAGAGACGCGCTACGGCCAGCGGCGTCATTTCGGCTTCGTTTTCAATGTCCACGGTGGCCGGTGTTCCGCTGTCGCTGTGGCTGGCGAACCATTTTCAGTGGCGTGCCCCGTTTATCCTGATCGCCGGCAGTTCGGTGGTGTTTTTGCTCATCGGTCTGCGATTTCTACCCGATGTTCGCCATCATTTGAGTCAGGCAAAACGCAGCCATCCCTTCTCGGCGATGTTTGAAGTACTGGCGGACCGGAATCATTTACGGGCGCTGCTGTTTACCATGCTGATTCTGTTTTCCGGTTTTACCGTGATCCCTTACATCACCGTCTATGCCGTGGCCAATGTCGGTATTGCCCAGCATGATATTTTTTATGTCTATCTGGCAGGTGGTGCGGCTACCCTGATTACTTCGCGCATGATAGGGCGCTGGGCGGACAAACGCGGCAAAGTGAAGATTTATCGTCTGATGGCGATTGCCGCGACCTTGCCGCTGTTCGCCATTACGCAGATAGGGCACGCGCCGCTGTGGCTCTGGCTGATCTGTACCACCGCCTTTTTCGTGCTGATTTCAGGGCGCATGATTCCTTCCATGGCAATCATCACCTCTGCGGCTCAGCCGACACTGCGCGGCACCTTCATGTCGCTTAATTCCGCGACTCAGCAACTGGCCAGCGGTCTGGCGGCGACACTGGCAGGGCTCATCACCACGCAAAGTGCGACGGGGCAAATTATCGGTTACGATCAGGTAGGCTATATCGCGATTGCGGCCAATTTTCTGGCGATCACTTTTGTCGCGCGCATCGTGATGCATGATCAGCGCTGATTACGGACCTGGAGCGGGTGAAGGGGATCGAACCCTCGTATGCAGCTTGGGAAGCTGCCGTTCTACCATTGAACTACACCCGCGTGATAGCATCGCATTCTAGCGTAAATTAAGGACAAATTGAAGTGATTACTGTCTATATGAACGGCGCTGCGCGCCAACTGGTGAACAATTGCCGCATTGCGGCACTGATCGACGCCTTAGGCTATACGGGAAAACGCATCGCGCTGGAAAAAAACGGCGAGATTGTGCCGCGCAGCCAGTATGCCGAACACACCTTGAAGGAAGGCGATAAACTGGAAATCGTCGTCGCAGTGGGCGGGGGATAATTAGCAATTGATAATTGATAATGAACAATTGATAAATAACAGGATTACAAAATGAATGATAACTTAATCATTGCAGGTAAAAGCTACTCATCCCGGTTGCTGGTTGGCACCGGAAAATACAAGGACTTCACCGAGACGCGCGCAGCGCTGGATGCCAGTGGCGCAGAGATCGTCACGGTTGCCATCCGCCGCACCAATCTGGGACAGAATCCGAATGAACCTTCGCTGCTCGACTTGGTGCCGCCGTCCAAATTCACCTATCTACCGAATACAGCAGGCTGTTATAGCGCTGACGACGCGGTGCGCACTCTGCGCCTGGCGCGTGAACTGCTGGAGGGTCACAGTCTGGTGAAGCTTGAGGTGCTGGGTGATCCGCAGTCTTTATATCCTAATGTGATTGAAACTATCGCCGCCGCCAGGATACTGGTTGCCGAGGGATTTGAAGTGATGGTCTATACCTCGGATGATCCTATCATTGCAAAGCAACTGGAGGACATCGGCTGTGTGGCGATCATGCCGTTAGCCTCACTGATCGGTTCCGGCATGGGCATCTTAAACCCGTGGAATCTGCAACTCATCATGGACCGGGTGAGCGTCCCTGTGATTGTTGATGCGGGGGTTGGCACGGCATCGGATGCGGCGATTGCGATGGAGCTAGGCTGTGCCGGCGTGCTGATGAACACCGCGATTGCGGGCGCGCAAAAGCCGGTATTGATGGCCTCTGCCATGAAAAAAGCCACCCAGGCAGGACGCGAAGCCTATCTGGCAGGGCGTATGCCGAAGAAGCTTTACAGCGCAAGTCCCAGCTCACCGGCAGCCGGCATCATCGCGTCGGTACGCAGTTAATTCTCCCCTTCCCTTTTATCCCTTCATCCGCCTCAAGGGGATGAAGGTAACCTGACATTACAAATATGACCGACACAGACATCAAAGACAAACAAGCTTGCCCCTCTGACTCCCGCGTTGATGAAGCAAACACTCATTCGACCAGACCGGCAAAAGAAGCGGGCGACGTCGCGGCTGGTCCTACCCGGTCGGAGCCGGAGGCAAACGAGTCACTACGCGGCTCGCAAGTTAATCGCCACATCCGCAGCTATGTCTTAAGACAGGGGCGCGTCACCGTCGCGCAGCAACGCGCCGTCGATACGCTGCAAGCTGTTTTTGGCATTCCCTATGCCGCACAGCCGCTTGACCTTGAACACGCCTTTGGCCGCGCCGCGCCTAAAATCCTGGAAATCGGCTTCGGCATGGGCGACAGTACCGCCACTATTGCAAAGGCGAATCCACAAAATGATTATCTGTGCCTGGAAGTACATACACCCGGCATCGGCAACCTGTTCAAGGTAATCGACGAACAGGGCATTACCAACATCCGCATCATTCAGTACGATGCCGTTGTCGTGCTGCGCGACATGACAGGTGAGGCTACGCTGGATGGTGTGCATATCTTCATTCCTGACCCCTGGCATAAGGCGCGTCACAACAAACGCCGCCTGATACAAGCACCCTTTATCGAAAAACTGATGCAAAAGGTAAAACCGGGCGGCTACATCCACGTCGCTACCGACTGGCAGGATTATGCCGAACAGGTTTTAGCCGTGCTGAGCGCAGAACCGTTGCTTGAGAATACCGCAAACGATTATGCCCCGCGCCCTGATTATCGCCCGCTAACCAAGTTTGAGAAGCGCGGCATCAATCTGGGACATGGCGTATGGGATCTGGTATTCAAAAGACGCGAGTGAGAGTGCGTGCCGGCGGCAATCATTAGCCTTGAGGTTAAAAATCACAGGCTGGTTTTTTGGCATGCCGGCGCTGCGGCACTTCATCATAGCAGCCGCTTGCCGCGCACCTGCCAGCTTTCGTTTATCGAGAAAAGCCTTTAAATGCAGCGCTGCATGCGGCAAAAGTAACCGGAACTCACGAAAGATTTTGACAAGGATCATTTTCCGGCACGCATTATAGTTACGTGACGGGACACGGCAAAGCCGGCTATTATCAAGCCCCTGTTGCGCTTGATATGCCGGCGAGCGTCCGGGATCGTCAACTCTGCACAGACAGCTGAATCTCCCGGCTAAAAGGGCTTTGCGCTTACTTGTTACTGTCCGGTACGGTGACAGGTCCGCTGACGGGTTCATCGAGAATCCGGTAAAAGACTTCGTTATTTTTAATCATGCCCAATTCGCTGCGTGCGCGCTCTTCGATTGCCTCGGAGCCTTGCTGTAAATCACGCACTTCAACATCCAGCAAGCCATTGCGCGCCTGCGTTTTCGCGTTGCTCTGCTGAGCGGCTGTGACTTGACGATACAAATCCTGCACTCTCAACCGGCCGCCGCGCCCCAGCCAAAGCGGGTATTGCAACATGGCCAGCAGGAGCAGCAATATCACTGTGATGATACGCATACAGACTCAATCTTTCTGCCAGCCCGAAAGCTGTAAATGTAAAAAACCCCGGGAAAAGCCCGGGGCGTAAATGATATTAGCCGGGTAATTAAGCTAACTGGTAATAAGCGCCGATACCGGGATAACTGGCCACATCGCCCAGGTCCTCTTCAATGCGCAACAACTGATTGTATTTTGCCATGCGATCAGAACGCGAAGCAGAACCGGTCTTGATTTGCAGAACGTTGGTGGCCACCGCAATATCTGCAATGGTACTGTCTTCGGTTTCACCTGAACGATGCGAAATGACCGCCGTATACCCTGCACGTTTAGCCATCTCAATGGCTTCAAACGTTTCAGTCAGCGTGCCGATCTGATTAACCTTGATCAGAATAGAATTCGCTATGCCTTGTTTGATTCCTTCACGCAATATCTTGGTATTGGTCACAAAGACATCGTCGCCTACGATCTGGATTTTTTTACCCAATCTGTTCGTCATCAGTTTCCAGCCATCCCAGTCATTTTCGCTCATGCCGTCTTCGATGCTGATGATGGGGTACTTGTCCACCCAGCTGGCGTACAAATCAACCAGTTGCGCGGAAGTCAGCACCATGCCATCCGCCTTCAGATGATACATGCCATCCCTGTAGAATTCGGAGGAAGCCGGATCCATCGCGATCACCACATCTTTGCCCGGCACATAGCCCGCAGCTTCAATGGCTTCAACGATGACTTTCAATGCACCTTCGTTGGAACCCAATGACGGCGCAAAACCACCTTCATCACCGACAGTTGTCGGCAGACCACGGTGATGCAATACGGCTTTAAGCGCATGAAATACTTCTGCGCCATAACGCAACGCTTCGCGAAAACTCGGCGCACCGACCGGCACGATCATGAATTCCTGCATATCCGCGCCGCCCACTGCATGTGCGCCACCGTTGATCACATTCATCATCGGCACAGGCAGCTGCATCTTGGCTGAACCGCCCAGATAACGATACAACGGCAGACCGGACTCTTCCGCTGCCGCACGTGCGACCGCCATGGAGACGGCTAAAATTGCATTCGCGCCCAGACGTGACTTATTTTCCGTGCCATCGAGTTCAATCATGGTCTGATCGATATAGGCCTGTTCCATGGCTTCAAGACCGATGATCGCTTCAGCAATTTCAGTATTGACATATTCCACTGCCTGCAAAACACCTTTACCCAGATAACGCCCTTTATCACCGTCGCGCAATTCCATCGCTTCACGCTCTCCGGTGGAAGCGCCGGACGGCACTGCTGCACGTCCCATCACGCCGGATTCGAGCAACACATCGGCTTCTACAGTAGGATTGCCGCGTGAATCCAGAATTTCACGGGCGATGACATCAACAATTGCACTCATAATTTATCTCCTCAATAATTCGAAAAAAATATTAACTATTAACTAAAACCAGACAGAAATCCACTTATCTACTTAACAAATCCTTATATATTCTTCAAATCAATGGTTTCTTCTATCAACCCCTGCTGCTTCACCGTTTGGTCCAGCACCATCAGCGTTTTCAACAGGGCTTTAAGCTGTCCTAACGGAAAAGCATTCGGTCCGTCCGAGAGCGCTTGTGACGGATTCGGATGCGTTTCCATAAACAATCCTGAAATCCCGGCGGCAACAGCTGCCCTCGCCAATACCGGCACGAATTCACGCTGACCGCCACTGACCGTTCCCTGCCCGCCCGGCAATTGCACCGAATGAGTTGCATCGAACACCACAGGACAGCCGGTATTGCGCATCACTGCAAGCGAACGCATATCCGACACCAGATTGTTATAACCGAATGACGCACCGCGTTCACAGACCATGATGTTATCCAGTCCACTGGCATCCCTGGCTTTTTCAACCACATTCTGCATATCCCAGGGCGACAAGAACTGCCCCTTCTTGATATTGACAGGCTTGCCGCAACGCGCCACCGCATGAATAAAATCTGTCTGGCGGCACAAAAATGCTGGGGTCTGCAACACATCTACCACGGCGGCAACAGGACCGATTTCCTCAATACTGTGCACATCGGTCAGTACGTTAACACCCAGTTGCGTCTTCACCTCGTCAAGAATTTTCAAGCCCGCATCCAGACCAAAACCGCGGAACGATTTACCTGAACTACGATTGGCCTTGTCGTACGAAGACTTGTAAATAAATGGCAGATTCAATTCACGACACATTTCCTGCAAAACGCCTGCCGTATCGATTGCCATTTGCGCGGACTCAATCACACAAGGCCCTGCAATCAAAAACAATGGCTGATTCAGACCTGCTTCAAAATTACATAGCTTCACACGGCCACCTTTAATCCATTAGCAATTGTTTTTTGCAAGGCTGCCTCGACGAATGCCGTGAACAACGGATGTCCGGCACGCGGCGTGGAGGTAAATTCGGGATGAAACTGCACTCCGATAAACCAGGGATGCATGGATTGCGGCAATTCCATGATTTCGGGAAGATTCTCCGCCGGCGTGCGCGCAGAAATAATCAGTCCTGTTTTTTCCAGTTCAATCACATAGTGATTATTCACTTCATAACGGTGACGATGCCGCTCATTGACTTCATCGCCATAAATACGCTGAGCCAGCGTACCCGAACGAATCGGGCAGCGCTGCGAACCGAGCCGCATGGTGCCACCCAGATCAGAATCATTGCTGCGCGTGGCAACCCGGCCATCGCGGTCACGCCATTCGGTGATCAATGCAACGACCGGATGTTCAGTTTCAGGATTCAGTTCGGTGCTGTTTGCATCCTTCATGCCTGCCACATGGCGCGCATATTCGATCACAGCCAGTTGCATCCCTAAACAAATGCCCAGATAAGGCACTTTATTTTCCCGCGCAAAACGAATCGCATCAATCTTGCCTTCTGTACCGCGCGCGCCAAAACCGCCCGGCACCAGGATGGCATCAAGCTGCGCCAGCCCTTCTGTTCCAGTAGTTTCCAGTACTTCGGAGTCGATGTATTCGATGTTCACGCGCGTTTGGGTATGAATGCCTGCGTGGCGCAAGGCTTCGATCAGCGATTTATAGGATTCGGTCAGATCAACATATTTACCTACCATGCCGATAGTGATTTCATGCAGCGGATTGGCCAGCGAATGTACCAGCTTTGCCCATACCGACAAATCAGCAGGCGGCAAGTCCAGTTTCAGTTCTTCACAGACGATGCGGTCCAGCCCCTGATCATTGAGCATTTGCGGAATCATGTAGATACTGTCCGCGTCCCACATCGAAATTACCGCCTCTTCGCGCACATTGGCAAACAGCGAAATTTTAGCGCGTTCTTCATCCGGTATCGGTCTGTCTGCACGGCACAGCAAAGCTGTCGGGAAGATACCGATTTCACGTAATTTCTGTACGCTATGCTGGGTCGGTTTGGTTTTAAGTTCGCCCGCAGTGGCGATGTAGGGCACCAGGGTCAAATGCACATAAGCGACCTGATTGCGCCCCATGCGCAGCCCCATCTGCCGCGCGGCTTCGAGGAAAGGTAAAGATTCGATATCACCCACTGTGCCGCCGATTTCAACAATCGCAACATCGACTTCCCCGCCGGGATAAGCCGCAGCACCGCGTTCGACGAAAGCCTGGATTTCATTAGTAATATGCGGAATGACCTGAACCGTCTTGCCCAGATATTCTCCCCTGCGCTCCTTGCGAATCACGCTTTCGTAAATTTGGCCTGTCGTGAAGTTGTTCGCACGGCGCATCTTGGCGTTGATGAATCGCTCGTAATGCCCCAGATCAAGATCGGTTTCCGCGCCGTCTTCGGTGACGAACACCTCTCCGTGCTGAAACGGACTCATCGTCCCGGGATCAACGTTAATATAAGGATCGAGCTTGAGCATTGTGACGCTTAAGCCACGTGATTCAAGGATCGCCGCAAGGGAAGCAGCTGCAATCCCCTTCCCGAGAGAAGAGACAACACCGCCGGTAATAAATATATACTTAGTCATGGGGTGCGATAGTACCGCAAAACGGTTCTTTTTCAAAATTCAAACTGTGCAGGCTAGTCTACTTTACACGGCAGACGAATCATCCCTGCCAGACTTACCAATGAAGTCAGACAGACCGCCAGCTGATTTTCCCTGCGTTTCATATTTCTGAGAGCCGTGCCGTGAAACTTTTTTCGGCGATATGACCGGCATCAAGAATAGAATTTTTCCTATCGTGGTTAATCGGCGAAGGCGTCTGCGACGCTCTACTCGCCTGATAACTTGCGATGGGCGCTACTATGTAAAAATGCGATCGCCTACAGCAACGCAATGAACCTTTAATCAGGCATCGAAGGCACTTAAAACACACGACGCCAAACCGCGCGCTTTACGTATTTTAATTTTCAACATGCTAATTTTAATGTGGAAATCTTCACAAAAAATCGCTCTCCGGGACGCTAAACCCCGGGCTATCAGCACGGCCTGCAAAGTGGAATTGCATAACCCGAAAGAGTTAACCGGATTTAACGATCAACCCTATTTTGTAGCTATTTTCAGGGTAATGATTGACAGGCAACCCCAATTAAAACTACATTCCTATTCGTAGGCAAAAAGAGCTAGTCTGTCCTAAAAATTAACCCTGCTTATTCCGAGCGATTTGAGGGTTTTTTATTGACGGGCAGACCAAAACAACAATCCTACATTTTCGTTTTATTGACCATTCGCGCACTAACCCATATCGAGGAGATCGCATGTCCAACATCCAGTCTGCAATGCATGAAAATCGTGTTTTTAGTCCCGCCACAGAATTTGTACAGAACGCTAACGTCTCCGGCATGGCCGGATACCAGGCACTTTGCCAGGAAGCCGAACAGGACTACACCGGTTTTTGGGGACGCTTGGCGCGCGAAACAATCGAATGGAAAAAACCCTTCACCACGGTATTGGATGAAAGCAACGCCCCTCACTACAAATGGTTTGAAGATGGCGTACTGAACGTATCCTACAACTGTCTTGATCGTCACTTGTCCACCCAAGCGGAAAAAACCGCACTCATCTTTGAAGCGGATGACGGTACCGTGACCAAAGTTAACTACCGCGAACTGCACGCACGTGTGTGCCAGTTTGCCAATGGACTGAAATCACGCGGCATAAAGAAGGGCGATCGCGTGGTACTTTACATGCCGATGAGCATCGAAGCGGTTGTCGCCATGCAAGGCTGCGCTCGCATCGGCGCCATCCACTCCGTGGTTTTTGGCGGTTTTTCTTCCAAGAGTTTGCATGAGCGCATCACCGGTGCCGAAGCCAGCGCCGTCATCACCTGCGATGCACAGATGCGCGGCGGACGCGTGATGCCACTCAAGCCTGCTGTCGATGAAGCGTTAGCGCTCGGTGGTTGCGAGTCAGTACACAGCGTCATCGTCTATAAAAGAACGACCACTGAAACCGCATGGAATGATGCGAACAATATCTGGTGGCACGATCTGGTCGCCGATCAAAGCAGCGAATGCGAACCTGAATGGGTAGGTGCCGAGCACCCCCTGTTCATCTTGTTTACGTCCGGCTCGACAGGTTCTCCCAAAGGCGTACAACATTCCAGCGGCGGCTATCTGCTCGGAACCATGTTGTCGATGAAATGGGTATTCGATTACAAGGATTCAGATGTATTCTGGTGTACCGCTGACGTGGGCTGGATCACAGGACACAGCTACGTAGCCTACGGTCCGCTGGCAATGGGTGCGACGCAGGTTATCTTTGAAGGTGTACCGACTTACCCGGATGCCGGGCGTTTCTGGAAAATGATCCAGGATCACAAGGTCACTATTTTCTACACAGCACCGACTGCGATCCGCTCGCTGATTAAACTGGGCGAAGATTTGCCTAAAAAATACGACATGACCAGCCTGCGTCTGCTCGGTTCAGTTGGTGAACCGATCAATCCTGAAGCCTGGATGTGGTATTACAACGAAATCGGTGGCGCACGCTGCCCTATCGTCGATACCTGGTGGCAGACAGAAACCGGTTGCCACATGATTGCCCCGTTGCCGGGCGCGATGCCGATCAAACCCGGCACCTGCACGCTGCCTTTGCCCGGCATCATGGCGACTATCTACAACGAATCGGGCGAAGAAGTTTCCGACCTGAACGGTGGATTCCTGGTTATCAAGCGCCCCTTCCCTTCACAGATTCGTACTATCTGGGGTGATCCTGAGCGTTATAAAAAGAGCTATTTCCCGGAAGAAATGAACGGCGCCTATCTCGCAGGCGACTCCGCACGCCGCGATGAAGACGGCTATTTCTGGATCATGGGTCGCATCGACGATGTGCTGAATGTTTCAGGCCACCGTTTGGGCACCATGGAAATCGAATCTGCACTGGCGGCCAACCCGCTGGTCGCTGAAGCTGCTGTGGTCGGTCGTCCTCACGACATCAAGGGCGAATCAGTGGTCGCCTTCGTGGTACTCAAGGGCGCACTGCCGGACACACCGGAAAAAGCGCGCGAAATCGTCGAAACACTGCGCAACTGGGTAGCCAAGGAAATCGGCCCTATCGCCAAGCCGGACGAAATCCGTTTAGGTGAGAATCTGCCTAAGACACGTTCAGGTAAAATCATGCGCCGCCTGTTGCGTGCAATTGCCAAGGGAGAGGAAATCACTCAAGACGTTTCCACACTGGAAAACCCGGCTATTCTTGAACAATTAAAGAATGCCATCCGCTAAGTAAAAAATAGCAGGGGTTTGGAAGAAGGCTGATACTTAAACCAAGGTTTCTGTATCAGCCTTCTCTGTTTCCGGCATAGTCATAGTAACTCACACAAAAAATATTGCATTAACCATCGTATGACGAGCCTTATCAGCGATTTTAAAGCTGACTCTGCACGTGTTTATTAACAAGCACGATCTGAATTGGCTTAATTTTTCCAGATATGCGGTATCATCACCGTGCTATGAAAAAACTTTATATAAAAACCTATGGCTGCCAGATGAACGAGTATGACTCGGACAAAATGGCAGATGTGCTGCGTGCCTGTGATGGCATGGAGCAGACAGACAAGATCGAAGATGCCGATGTGATTTTGTTTAATACCTGCTCGATACGCGAAAAAGCAGAAGAGAAGGTGTTTTCAGATCTGGGCAGGGTGCGTCCACTTAAAGCTGCCAAACCGGGACTAATCATCGGCGTAGGCGGCTGCGTTGCCAGTCAGGAAGGGAATGTGATTATTCAGCGTGCGCCTTATGTGGATGTAGTGTTCGGTCCGCAAACGCTGCACCGCTTGCCTGAACTGATCAAGGCCAGGCGCGACTCAGGGCGCGCCCAAGTTGATATCAGTTTTCCTGAAATTGAAAAATTTGATCATCTGCCGGCTCCGCAGACTACCGCGTCTTCAGCTTTTGTATCCATCATGGAAGGGTGCAGCAAATATTGCACCTTTTGCGTCGTACCTTATACGCGCGGAGAAGAAGTATCCCGTCCGATTGCAGACGTACTCAAAGATATCGGTGAATTAACCCGACAGGGCGTGCAGGAAGTGACGCTGATCGGCCAGAATGTAAATGCCTATGCGGGAGCTTCCGACGATGAAGACACGGTAGATTTTGCCTATTTACTGCAAGCCATCAATGAATTACCTGAAATCAAGCGTATCCGCTACTCCACCTCGCATCCTCGTGATATGAGCCAGCGACTGATTGATGTGTATGGCAACACACCCAAACTGGTCAGTCACTTACATCTTCCGGTGCAATCAGGATCAGACCGAGTGCTCGCTGCGATGAAGCGCGGCCATACCGTGCTGGAATACAAGTCGATTATCCGCCGGGTACGCGCACTACGCCCCGATATCTGCGTCACCTCGGATTTCATCGTCGGTTTTCCCGGCGAGACTGAAGCTGATTTTGAAGCTACTCTGAAGTTGATCGAAGATATTGGTTTTGACAACAGTTTCAGCTACCTGTACAGCCCGCGCCCCGGCACACCGGCTGCCGAAATGTTTGACGACACACCACAGGAAGTAAAGGTCTCACGTTTGCACCGCTTGCAGGAGAAATTATCTTCACTGGAAGATGCCGTCGGTCAGTCTATGCTAGGTTCCGTGCAGCACGTGCTGGTGGAAGGCATCTCCAAAAAGGATATGCTGGAAATGGCAGGACGTACCGATAACAACCGCGTGATCAATTTTCGCGGCTCGCCCGGCATGATAGGTCGTTTTGTTGATGTTACCGTGACACAAGTGGTCAGACATACCTTGCGCGGCGAGTTGATCATCACATGAGTCCTTCAGATAACAAGCCGAAGTTGTCGCTGACTGTTCAGTATGTCATTCCCGCTCCGCCGACAAGGCAACAGTGGCGGCGCTGGTTCAAAGCCGCATTACAGCAAGATGTCAGCATGACGCTACGTATCGTCGATGAGGAGGAAGGACTTGAGCTGAACAAGACTTATCGCGGTCGTGATTACGCAACCAATGTGCTCACTTTTGTGTATGAGGATACCGATCCGCTGTCCGGGGATATCGTGATCTGTGCACCCGTGGTGGAACGTGAAGCTGCCGAACAAAATAAGGATTTGCTTGCCCATTACGCGCATTTAGCACTTCATGCAGCGCTGCATTTGCAAGGCTATGATCATGAAACGGATGAAGAAGCGACCGAAATGGAAGCACGGGAATCGGCGCTGATGTTAAAAATGCGGTATGCTGATCCCTATCTGGAAACCTGACACTTTAAAATGGACGACCCTGAGAGTAACAAACCCACCCTGCTGGAACGTTTATCCGCACTACTTTTGCGCGAACCTGAAGACCGTGAGCAACTGCTAAAATTGTTGCACGGGGCTTACGAAAACAATCTGCTCGACGCCGATGCACTATCAATGATGGAAGGCGTGTTACAAGTCTCAGAACGCGCAGTACGCGAAATCATGATTCCCCGCGCACAAATGGATGTCATCGACATCAGTCAGTCACCTGAAGCATTCATTCCCTTTGTCATTGAAACTGCGCACTCACGTTTTCCGGTTATTGAAGGCGACAAGGATCATATCATCGGCATATTACTGGCAAAAGATTTGCTGCGCTACTATGCCGGTGAAGAATTCAATGTGCGCGACATGTTACGCCCGGTGGTTTTTGTGCCGGAATCCAAACGCCAGAACGTGTTGTTGCGTGAGTTTCGCAGCAACCGCAATCACATCGCTCTGGTAGTCAATGAGTATGGCGGTGTATCCGGTATGGTCACGATAGAAGATGTCCTGGAGCAAATCGTCGGCGACATCGAAGATGAATACGATTTCGATGAGGATGAAGACAACATCATTGCCGATGGAACAGGTCAGTATCGCATTAAAGCGGATACCGAAATAGACGATTTCAATGCCGCATTGGGTTCGGAGTTCAGTGATGAGGATTACGATACGGTAGGTGGACTGGTACTTAAAGCTGCCGGACAATTGCCAAAAAGCGGCGATCGCATCCATCTTGAGGGAATTAGTTTCACCGTGTTGCGTGCCGATAGTCGCAGATTGTACACGCTACTGGCAGAACGAAAAAAAACCTCAGCGTAGATTAACAAAAGCCCCGAATCATCTGTAATTTTATACAAAGTAATCAACGCACTATATTTATTGCCTGACAGCAGTAAAAAAAACCGATTATCCATAGTAATTTTGCGTGTATTCCAGACTAAATCACTTGTATACTTAGAATAGTTACAGTCAACTATTATTGATTAGTCTAAAATAACCCGGAGAATTCACCATGGCGCTTATCGCAACCGTAGCATCACTATTCACAGCTGCATTTGCAGTTGGCTTCGCAATCTGGATGGTAATCCAGATATCTAAACGCAACTGATGCGCGGCAAGGTGTGAGCCTGATTCGTTAATTCTAAGTTTTTTTATCTATCCCTGCCTACGCAATATGTCGTCGGGCTATGTTTTCTATTAAAAAAATTATTTAATATTCAGAATTGTGCTACGATTAGTACGGTTATATTTTTAATTTATAGGGAGAATAAAAATGGCACTTATCACTACTATTATGTCAGTTGGCACCGCAATCGTGGCTACCTTGTTTTCAGCCTGGATGATTAAAGAATTGTTCATCAAGCACTAAGCAGCAAAAAAAGCCCGTTCAGCCCGGCATTAGTCCAAAGCAGAGAGCTTCATCTGTTAATCTGCTCACAGGTCGGGATAGCATAAATCCTGACCTGCGCAACTCCGCACAGCAAGCCACGGCTGATTCTCACAGTACATCCTCTCCTGCCTAAGCCCGCAAGGGGCTTCCCTCAAAACATGTCGCCTTACGGCTCGTGTTTTTGAATGAAAGACAGGGGATTCCTACAGCCTCAACCCCGGAATGTGATTGATGGCTTCGGTGAGTTCCTGTTGCTGACGGCATGACGGCACCGTTCACTAATGAAAAAACTCAATTCCTGCTAACCGCTAAAGCGCTTGCAGTCATTGATTGGCAGGCGAGCCGGGCATGTCCTGCCCTTAGAATATTGATTGCCGCATTGAGGTCCGCATTTTCTGCATACCCACAGTTGAGCGGATTGATGGCAAGTACATCACCGCCATGCCTGCTTGTATTCCAACTGGCGGCGAAATTCGCCCCAGCCCTGATCGAGAATCGACTTATTGAGGCCGGACTTGGCTTTGACACTTCGCCCTGGTGCCTTAATGTTGCCTGCTGCTGACTTGCTCATATTCGTGACTTTCAGGTCTTCAACAACAATCATCGCGTGGTTTTTGCTGATGAGCGTTGAAGTCTTGTGGAGAAAGTCATTCCGGGTATGAGCGACCCGTTGATGCAATCGTGATATTTTCTGTTGCTGTTTTTTCCAGTTATTGCTGAACTTGGTTTTGCGGCTCAAGCAACGCTGGTATTTTGCCAGCTTTACGGCGTTCTTGCGGAAGGCATTGACCGGCTCAAACATCGTGCCATCCGAGAGCGTAGCAAACAGCGTAACGCCTGCATCAAGACCAACAATAGACGTAGACGGATGCACTGGCTGTGCAATCTCGCGCTCAGTCTGAATGCTGGCGTACCACTTGCCAGCAACACAGGA
>CAIWRI010000140.1 GCA_903915035.1 uncultured Nitrosomonadales bacterium
CACAACATTTAAACTACTTCGCCTTGGGCAATGACAGCTACATCGTAGATTTACCGGGTTATGGTTACGCAAAAGTGCCGCCAGAGGCGAAGCGCCATTGGGAATCGCTGTTAAGCACTTATTTGCAGAAGCGCGAGGAGCTTGCCGGGCTGATCGTTATCATGGATATACGCCGCCCCTTACTGGAGCTGGATGAAACCATGCTAGACTGGTTCGGTACGACGGGCAGGCCGATTCACATTTTGCTGACCAAGTCGGATAAATTCAGTCGTCAGCAATCAACCTTGACGTTGATGAAAGTAAAAGCCTATCTTGCGGAAAATTATCCGCAATGTTCTGTACAGCTGTTTTCAAGCCTGAAAAAGCAGGGCCTGGAACAAGCGGAAGCCGTCATCGCAGGCTGGCTGGCAAAGCCGGAAGAATCTCAATTGATAGTGGATAATTGATAATCAGACAAAAAAAGCCCCCAGCATGTGGGGGCTAAAGATCTTAACAGGGTTAAGAACACGCTCAGGGAGGAGAAACGCGGAACGATTCATCACCATTCGCGTACTCTGATAAGCGTTTTCTTAAATAGTTCACTAATAAATTAGAATTTAGAAAAAATTATGCACACACTCGCAAAATACCCTAATAAGCGCATGCGGCGCATGCGTCATGATGCCTTTTCCCGGGATTTGATGCGTGAAAATGTGCTCTCCCCTGCTGATTTTATCTATCCTGTCTTTGTACTGGAGGGTAACAATACCGTGGAAGAGATCAAGTCCATGCCGGGTGTGCAGCGCAAGACGCTGGATTTGTTGCTCAGAGATGCGGAGGCGTGCGTCAGGTCAGGTATCCCGGTGATGGCGATTTTTCCGGTCATTGATGCTTCCCGCAAATCGCCAGATGCTAGTGAGGCTTACAATCCGGCAGGACTGGTGCCTACTGTAGTCGCTGCCCTGAAAAAACATTGCCCGGAACTGGGCATCATGACCGATATCGCACTGGATCCCTATACCAGTCACGGTCAGGATGGATTGATAGACGAGGCAGGCTATGTGATGAATGACGAGACCATCGCTGTATTGACCCGCCAGGCGCAGTGTCACGCCGCCGCCGGTGTTGATATCGTCGCGCCATCTGACATGATGGACGGACGTATTGGTGCGATACGCGCAGCGTTAGACAGCAACGGGCATATTCACACTCGCATCATGGCTTACTCGGCTAAATATGCCTCCAGCTTCTACGGTCCGTTCCGCGATGCGGTCGGCTCCAGCGGAAATCTGGGGACAGGCAATAAATATACTTACCAGATGGATCCTGCCAATTCTGACGAAGCATTGTGGGAAGTCGGCATGGATTTGCAAGAAGGTGCTGACATGGTGATGGTCAAACCGGGCATGCCTTACCTGGATATCGTGCGGCGGGTTAAGGACGAGTTCAAAGCGCCTACTTTTGCGTATCAGGTCAGTGGTGAATACGCCATGCTCAAAGCCGCTGCACAAAATGGCTGGCTTGATGAAGAGGCTTGCGTACTGGAATCTTTACTGGCGTTCAAACGTGCCGGTGCGGATGGCATATTGACCTATTTCGCACTGGATGCAGCAAGGTGGTTGCAAAAAGGTTGAAGGTTGAGGAAAAATCCTGCTTTGACTTTTCTTTCAATCCTCGCTCCTCGCTCCTCGCTCCCCAATTATCTTGGCTAACGCAGCAATATCCGCATGGGTATCCGGGTGACGGCTGCCGCTGTGCCGCGCATTTTCCGGTAGCACCACCAGGTGAATTTGTGTGCCGGATTCACTGTTTAGCGTATAGCTGGGTACAATTTCGTCACGTCCCCCTAAGCGTACTTTCCATTCGCCATCCTCAAAGTCGAGCTTATTTTTAAGCAGGAATAACAACACGGATTTTGCGTCATCTGAAAATAAAATCAGGTTGATATCCGACAACTCCCCGGCCGTCCCGCTTAATGCCGAACCGGTCAGGTAAGGGTTGAATGTTGCAAACGCCTGCATGCAGGCCAGCGCTTCACTGCGCAACTGATACAGAATGTCAGGGTGGCTGTCGTGTTGGTATAAAACACGGTAACTGTGCAAGGCCTCTTCTACCTCCCGGTTGCTGGGCAAATGTTGTGTGTCTGATGCACCAAGCTGACGAGCGGCCTTGCGTTTTGCAGAAGCAAAATCAGTCATACCGGCTTCTGCAATCAACTTTGCGGCCAAATGCGCCAACTGCTCGCGCATCAGGTCTCGTCTGGCATGTGTTTTTTGCGTCATTATCTTTAAAGCAGCTGATCCCTGATTGCATCAACTGGCTTTGCCAAGGGCGCCTCACCGCCGGGTGCTGCGTTCTGCTCACCGGGCACATTTTCCTTATAAAAATATTCCAGCCGGGGGCCGTTGTCGTCGCGATGGCCGTTATCATCTATACGTGCGGCGACCATGTTGTCCGGCATATGGTACTCAACTTCCGGTACGCCTTTGAGTACACGCCCCATGTAGCCCATCCAAATTGGCAAGGCTGCGATTGCCCCGGTTTCATGACTGCCGAGCGTGTGCGGCTGGTCAAAACCTATCCATGCAATCCCAACAACAGTGGGTTGAAACCCGCAAAACCAGGCATCAATAGAATCATTCGTCGTGCCGGTTTTACCCGCCAAATCCTGACGGCCGAGTTGCATGGCGCGAAAGCCGGTACCGTGCTTTACCACATCCTGCATCATGCTGACCATGGTATATGCATTCCGCACATCAATGACCTGCGGAGCACCTTCATTTGCCACGGAAGGAATCGTTTTACTCAATACATGACCTTGTGCATCTTCGATGCGCTGGATAAAATAAGGCGTGGTACGAAATCCGCCATTGGCAAATACCGAATAGCCAGTCAGCATTTGCAGAGGGGTGACAGATCCGGCCCCCAGCGCCATAGTCAGATAGGGCGGATTTTTTTCAGCATCCAGACCGAATTTAGTGATGTAGTCCTGTACATAGCGCGGCGTGATCGATTGTAATATGCGTATTGAAACCAGGTTTTTAGATTCGACCAATGCCTGACGCAGGCGCATGGGTCCATCATAGGTACCTTCATAATTTTTCGGCTGCCATGGCTCACTGCCGGTCTGATCAGCACTAAATGATAATGGCGCATCATTGATAATAGTGGCGGGTGTCAAACCTTTTTCAAGCGCGGCTGAATAAATGTAAGGTTTGAAACTGGAACCGGGTTGTCGCCAGGCTTGTGTGATGTGATTGAACTGATTTTGATTGAAATCAAAACCGCCGACCAGCGAATAAACGGCTCCATTAAGGGGATTAGCGGACACGAAGGCAGCCTCAACCTGAGGTAGCTGGCTGATTTGCCAGACGCCTTGCTCATTCAACTTAACGCGAATGATGGAACCTGGCACGATGCGCTGAGTCAAGGCCACCTTGTCAGTCAGTGCACGCTGTGCAAAGCGCAACGCATCCCCGCCAAGGGTCACACGTTCGCCACCCTTACAATAGGCCAGAATCCGGCCGGGTGCAGCGGACAAAACCACAGAGGGGATTAAGTCATCGTTATCAAGGGAATCTTGCAGTGCTTCTTCCAGCGCTTCATCGCCTTTGTTTTGATTTAAATCTACGTAGCCTTCCGGTCCGCGATAACCATGGCGCCGGTCATATTCAAGCACTCCTTTACGCACAGCATGATAGGCGGCTTGTTGATCAGCTACACGCAGTGTGGTGTAGACCTTAATTCCCTGCGTGTAAGTCGCGTCCTTATATTTCTGAAAGACAGTCTGACGCACCATCTCCATAAAATAATCCGCTATGACCGGGAATGACTGATTACCGCGTTTGACGACCACGGGTTCCACTTTGGCAATTTCAAATTGCGCATCGCTGATGAAGTGCAATTCATGCATACGTCGCAAAACATAAAGCTGGCGCAATTTGGCGCGTTTCGGGTTAACGACAGGATTGTAGCTTGAAGGCGCTTTGGGCAACCCGGCCAGCATCGCGGCCTCAGAGATGGAAATCTGATTCAGTGGTTTGCCAAAGTAGATCTGTGCAGCAGAAGCGAAGCCATAAGAGCGCTGCCCAAGGTAGATCTGATTAATGTAGAGTTGAAAAATATCATCTTTACTCAGGTAGTGCTCAATTTTGAACGCCAGCAGCATTTCGTTGAATTTACGCGTAAAAGTCTTTTCCTTGGACAAGAAAAAATTTCTGGCGACTTGCATGGTTATAGTGCTGGCACCTTGTTTACTTCCGCCTGCCGTAAAGTCGGAAAGTGCAGCGCGCAGCACACCCGGATAATCGACGCCACCATGCTGATAAAACTTATCATCTTCAGCGGCGAGAATGGCATGCTTCAGCACGAGAGGAACATCGGCAAACTTAACCAGTGCGCGGCGCTCTTCACCGAATTCACCGATGAGCGTGCCCTCGGCACTATAGATGCGCAATGGTACTTTCGGGTGGTAGTCTGTGAGCACATCCAGAGAAGGCAGATTCGGATAAGTCAGCATTGCTGCCATGCAAAGCAGTAAAACCGGCAGCGAAATAAGTGTCAGGACAACAAGAGTCGGTAGCAACCAGCGGCGTGTAGTCATTGAATAGTTGTTCAAAAATAATTAATAATGGTATTGTTCAAACAGCAGTCCGATTATACGAGATAAATGCATCATTCACGTCAAACGTGAACAGTGATTCATGAAGATTTTCGCTTCGTGAGTCGATTCAGCGCATTGAGAATCACTTGCGGGGGATGAAATACACAGGACTTCGGCCCTGCTTGCAACACTAGCGTGTGCGGCTGAATCAACCACGCTGGCGCCACTTCATGACCGACAAGGGTAAGTTCTTGTTTCTGCAATTCAAAAACATCTTTACAGCAAAGAAGGTAATTGCTACGATTTCAAGCAATTTAAATGGAAAAGCTCCACATGGCCTATGCCTAAAGTTAATTTTAATATATTTCTGGATTTTATCCGGTCTAAGAATCCGCCTTTAATTGGTGTCGACATCAGTGCCTCCTCCGTTAAGCTGGTCGAACTCAGCCAGGGGGCTGCGGGTTACGTTTTAGAGCGCTATGTCATTGAGACGCTGCCAAAAGACGCATTTTTTGACGGCAATATCAATAATCTGGATGCGTTAGCGGAAACACTGCAGCGCGCCTGGAAGCGCCTGGGGACTAAAATTAAAAACATCAGTGTCGCGTTGCCTGCGGCATCGGTCATTTCAAAAAAAATCTTACTGCCTGCCGGTATGCAAGATGACGATTTAGAGTTTCAAGTCGAATCCGAGGCCAATCAATATATTCCTTTTGCGCTGGACGAGGTCAATCTGGATTTTTATGTACTGGGAGCCGCACCCGGAAACGTAGAGGAAGTCGAAGTATTGCTGGCCGCTTCGCGCAAGGCAAATGTAGAAGACAGGGTGGCCGCTGCACAGGCTGCAGGCCTTAAGGTGGTGGTAGTCGATGTTGAACCCTATGCGTCTGAGACCGCTTTTTCACAAATACGCGCGCAATTACCCAGCAATGCGGAAGATAAATGCGTAGCATTGATCGATATCGGCGCGACCGTAATGAATGTCAATGTGTTGCGTAACGGCCTGTCTATTTATACGCGAGACCAGCAAATTGGCGGTGAACAATTGACCCAGCAAATTCAAAACCTGTTTGGCCTGTCCGCCGAACAGGCGGAAACCGCTAAACGCAATGGTAATTTACCGGAAAACTATGAGACTGATTTGCTGATTCCCTTTCGTGAAAATCTGGTTATGGAGATTGTTCGCTCGCTACAGTTCTTTTTTACCGCCTCACAATACAATGAAGTCGATTATATTGTACTGGCAGGAGGGAGCGCTGTCTTGCCCGAACTGGCTGATGCCGTGGCAACGCGCACGCAGGTGAACACTATGGTGGCAAACCCTTTTGCCCTGATGACGATGGCGAGCAGGCTAAAGGCCCGTCAATTGCAAGCAGATGCACCGGCCTTGATTGTTGCTTGTGGCCTGGCTATGCGGAGATTTGATCCATCATGATACGCATCAATTTGCTGCCACATCGCGAAGAAAAACGACGCGTTCAACAAAGGCAATTTATCACGCTCAGTATTTTTTCTTTGCTACTGGGGCTACTTGTATGGGGGCTTGTGCATGCGGTAATCAACAGTAAAATTGATTATCAGGAGCGACGTAATAGCTACTTAAAGCAGGAAACGCAGGTTCTGGATAAGCAAATCGCGGAAATCAAAAAGCTGCGTGAACAAACCCGTGCATTGCTTGAGCGCAAAGATGCCGTTGAGAAATTGCAAAGCGACCGTGCCAGCGTAGTCCATTTACTTGATCAAATGCTGCGCATATTGCCTGAGGGCGTGTCTGTCAAATCGATCAGACAAACGGGTGATGTCATTAATCTGATCGGTCTGGCACAATCAAACGCACGTATTTCAACCTTGATGAGAGCGATAGAAGATTCCGCCTGGCTTGATTCACCTGCGCTGATTGAAATTCATGCGACGACAACAAACGGCGGTCGACAGAATGAATTTACCTTGACGTTCAAGCTTACCAAGGGCACAAATACCGCTGGAAAAAAACCATGATCAATCTGGACGCACTGAAAAATTTAAATCCGAAAACCCCGGGGCAATGGCCCTGGTCAGCAAAGCTGATCGCTTATGCAGTGATGTTTGTCACAGTCGTGGTGATGGGTGTCTTGCTTGATAATCAAAACCAATGGGATAGTTTGAACAATGCAAAAGCGCAGGAAGTGACACTGAAAGATGCCTTCCTAATCAAGAAGAAGCAGGCTGTCAATCTGGTGTTGATTAAAAAACAGTTACTTGAAACTCAGGAATCCTTTGGTGCTTTGCTTAAACAACTGCCAAACAAATCTGAAATGGACGCCTTATTAACGGATATAAACCAGGCAGGCTTAGGACGCGGCTTGCAATTTGATTTGTTTCGTCCGGGACCGGAAAGTATCAAAGGATCTTTTGCCGAGCAACCCATTGCCATCAAGGTAATAGGGAATTATGACGATTTGGGGAAATTTGCCAGCGATATTTCCATGTTGCCACGTATTGTGACGTTGAATGACATCAGTATTACGCCATCGGGCGGAGCGTTAAGCATGGATGCTGTTGCGAAGACCTTTCGCTATCTGGATGAAGAAGAGCTTACCGAGCAGAAGAAGGCTGCCAAACTGGCCGGAGCTAAAAAATGAAGCTAATCTATATTGCATTTGCCTGTATATTACTCGCGGGTTGTGGCGGTGACGAGTTTCAGGATCTGCGGAATTTCGTTAAAAACTCTGGTGTAAATATGCAGGGAAAAATACCGCCGCCACCCGAGGTTAAACTTTACGAGCCTTTCGCCTATGTGAATGACGCAAATTTATCAGATCCCTTTAAGCAGCGCAAACCGGAGACCACTTCCAACGGGCGGCGCGGGGAAAATGAACCGGATATCAATCGCCCAAAGGAAGCGCTGGAAGAATTTCCTTTGGAAAGTCTGAAAATGGTCGGCTATCTCATGAAACAAAAAGTCGGACACGCCGTGATCCGCGCACCGGACAACAAACTATACGTCGTCAATGTGGGTAACTACCTGGGCATGAATTTCGGTTTGATTCAAAAATTATCTGATTCGGAAATTACGATTAAAGAGGTGGTGCAAGATAGCACCGGGGATTGGTCTGAGCGGATCAGCAATCTGCAATTGGTTGATAAGGAGTAAGGCATGGCTATAATGTTAAAAATCGCAGTGCTGTTCATGGTTGCTGCCTTCAGCAGTGCGCAGGCCGAAACTCAGAATAAGATAACCGCGTTGAGTGTGTTAAAAACGGGTTCGGATACGATTATACAGGTGCAGTTGGCAGAACCTCTGACTAAACCCCCGGCGGGCGTTAGCATCAACCTGCCGCCAAGTATTGCTCTGGATTTTCCAAATACAGCAAGTGCGCTTGACAAGTCCTTACAGAATTTTTCCTCAGGCGATTTGCGCAGTGCCAACATACTCCAGGCAGGCTCACGCACACGCCTGGTCGTTAATCTGAATAAGATGATGGCTTATGAAACCAGCATAAGAGACAAGACTGTGTTGATCACGCTGCATACTTCCCCCCCCGAATTGCCTGTTGCCAGCGCACAGTTTGCCCAAGTGCGCCAGAGCTCGCAAAAATACAGCTTGAATTCCATCGATTTTCATCGTGGTAAAAATGGCGAAGGGCGTATCCAGGTTGATCTGTCCAATCCCGGAATCGGCATTGATACGCATCGACAGGGTACTCAACTGATCGTAGATTTTATGCAAACCAGCTTGCCTGTCAAATTACAGCGCAAATTGAATGTGACTGATTTTGCGACTCCGGTACAAATCGTTGATACTTTTACCCAAGGCGACAATGTTCGCATGGTGATTGAGCCCAAGGGTATTTGGGAACAGATAGCCTATCAGACAGACAATAAATTTATTCTCGAAATCAAAGCTGTTTCGGAAGACCCGAATAAGCTTGTCAAAGCAGGCTATACGGGTGAAAAACTGACTCTCAATTTTCAGGATATTACGGTTCGTGAAGCCTTGAATGTGATTGCTGACTTTACCCAGTTGAATATGGTAATCAGCGATACCGTGACGGGCAATTTAACGCTTCGCTTAAAAGATGTACCTTGGGATCAGGCACTGGATATTATTTTGCAAAGTCGTGGCCTGGCCATGCGTAAAAACGGCAATGTGATTCAGGTTGCGCCCACAGGTGAACTAGCGACTTCCGAGAAGAATGAATTGACTTCGCGTCAGGACATTTCCGAGCTTGAAGAATTGCAAACTGAAAGCTTTCAACTGGGTTACACCACGGCAGTGGCAGCTGCTGCATTACTAAACGGTGTTGCGGGTGCTGCAGCACCGGGAGCGACACCCGGCGCGACAACAGTCTCAACGAGAATTTTGTCGAAGCGCGGCAGTGCAATGGCAGATATTCGTACCAATACGCTGTTTATCAAAGACACGCCTTCGCGTCTGGATGAAGTACGCAAACTGCTCAAACAGATCGATGTCCCGGTGCGTCAGGTCATGATCGAAGCGAGATTTGTTTCGGTCGGTGATAATTTTGCCAGGACATTGGGTGGAAAACTGGGTTACTCAGGCCCTGCCGTATCGTCCGGAGCCGGTTTCGCACTGGGTGCCAACACCCCGACAGCTACCCGTGCAATAGTGACCGGATTACCCAATGTGAATTTGCCGAGTCCGGCGAACGGCACAGGCGGCGCAGGACTGTTGCTGTCACTGTTTAATCCGTCAGCAACAAAAGTATTGTCACTGGAGCTTGATGCTGCCGAGTCTGATGGTGTCAGCAAAAATATCGGCAGCCCGAAAGTGGTCACTGCCGACAGGGCAAAAGCCATAATCCAGCAGGGTGTGCAGATTCCCTACACAATCGCAGCGACAGGTTCCTTACCGGCTTCGACCGCTTTTGTCTCGGCGAACTTGAGTCTTGAAGTAACGCCGCATATTACACCGGACAATAATGTCCATATGACGCTGGATGCCAATCAGGATACCGTCGGTACACTGCTTGGCGGGCAGACGATTCCGAGCATCAATACCAAAAAGATTTCGACAGAAGTGTTGGTGCAAAACGGCGGCACGGTCGTGGTCGGCGGTGTATTTACCCAAGATAGTGGTGATACGTTTCAAAAAGTCCCGTTACTGGGAGACATCCCGGGGCTTGGCTGGTTGTTTAAAAACAACAGCAAAACCAATAGTAAAAGTGAATTGCTGATTTTCATTACCCCTAAAATCATGCAGGACTCCATCAATTTACGCTGAATTAATCCAAAAAACCAACACTTCAAGGCCCGGCATTGACCGGGTTTTTAGTTGAATTCGTTTACAATACGTCTTATGCAAAATAGTCCAATACAGAACGCACGAAAATTTCAGTCGGGAAACCTGATTCTGGTTGGCATGATGGGCTCGGGTAAAACTACCATGGGACGAATTCTGGCGAAACACCTTGACAAGGTTTTTATCGACAGCGATGAAGAAATACAGTTTCGTACCGGCGTGACCATTCCACATATTTTTGATGTAGAAGGGGAGTCAGGTTTTCGCCTGCGTGAAACCGACGCACTGGAAGCTCTGATGACACGCGATGGTCTTGTGCTGGCTACCGGCGGCGGGGCCGTAATCGCAGAACAGAATCGTAAGCTATTGAAAAAAAATGGGATTGTTATTTATCTGAGGGCCGGCGTGCATGATTTGTGGCTGCGCACACGCAACGACAAGAACCGCCCCTTGTTGCAAACAGGTAACCTGCATGCCAGATTGACTGACTTGCTGCATCAGCGAGAAGCATTTTATCAACAAGTCGCAGATATCGTCATTCCAACCGGCCGGCAAAGCGTGCATGCCCTGATGTTAAGACTGGTCACTGAAATCAAGAATTACCGGGAAAAAAATCAATAGCAGATGTCCATGAAATACACGAAACACTAGCCGCGACTTTGGATTCAGCTGTTTTGAAAGTTTTCAGATGTGTCTTGAATTGTATGCCTCCCACGAAAGCTGTTATTTTTCGTGCCTTTCGTGGATAGAATGGTTTTAGCTTGTCATCTTTTGTGGATCGTTTTTAATAGAAAATTATGCAGACATTGACAGTAGGATTGGAAGAACGCAGCTATCCGATACATATCGGTACGGGATTGCTGGCGAATGAAGAATTGTTAAGCGCCTATCTGCCCGGCAAACGTGCAGCCATCGTGACCAATATTACTGTTGCGCCGCTTTATCTGGCCAGACTACGCGAAACGCTGCACAAACTCGGCGTGCAAAGTGTCGAAATTATTCTGCAGGATGGCGAAGTATACAAAACAACAGAGACCCTTCAGCTGATATACGACGCATTGCTGACGCATCGTTGTGAACGCAGCACGCCGCTCATTGCGCTGGGTGGCGGGGTCATTGGCGATATGACAGGCTTTGCTGCCGCGAGCTATTTGCGCGGCGTACCCTTCATACAGATCCCGACTACCCTCTTATCACAGGTAGATTCATCGGTAGGCGGTAAAACAGGAATTAATCATCCGCTCGGCAAAAACATGATAGGTGCGTTTTATCAGCCTCAGTTAGTACTGGCGGATATCTCCACACTTAACACACTCCCTGACACGGAACTCTCGGCGGGCTTGGCTGAAGTAATCAAGTACGGACTGATACGCGACCTGCCCTTTCTGGAATGGCTGGAGCTGAACATGGACAAACTGCTCGCGCGTGACATTGAGGCGCTGCAGTATGCTGTGCTGAGGAGTTGTCAGAACAAGGCTGAAGTGGTGGCTAGGGATGAGCGCGAAAGTGGCGAGCGTGCCCTGTTGAATTTAGGTCATACCTTCGGGCATGCTATTGAATCGGGTATGGGCTATGGTAACTGGCTGCATGGCGAGGCGGTCGCGGCAGGAACGATGATGGCAGCAGATTTGTCGCAGCGTTTGGGCTGGATCAGCGAACAGGATGTAGATCGCATAAGGAATTTATTCGTCCGGGCTCGGTTGCCGGTTATAGCGCCCGATCTGGGTGTGGAAAAATATCTGAATTACATGGGACATGACAAAAAAGTTGAAGGCGGAAAGCTGCGCTTTGTATTGCTTAAAAGCATGGGAGAGGCTGAACTGGTGAGCAATGTGCCATCCGAACTGCTGCTGCAGACGCTTGAGGCTTGCGTGGTTCAGGGCAAGCATGAGTGACTTTGCCAGCTATGCGGTAACTGATACCAATTCACGGGGAAGAAGATTTCCTGAGACGGCACCGCAGGGGCGCAGCGAATTTCAGCGCGATCGCGATCGCATCATTCATTCCGGTGCGTTCCGTCGACTTGAATACAAGACCCAGGTATTCGTTAATCACGAAGGGGATCTGTTCCGCACGCGCCTGACGCACAGCATCGAAGTCGCACAAATCGCCCGCTCGATTGCGCGCCGCCTGCATTTGAACGAAGATCTCACCGAGGCGATTTCACTGGCGCATGATCTGGGGCATACGCCGTTTGGTCATGCAGGCCAGGATGCGCTCAACAGTTGCATGCAACCCTATGGCGGCTTTGAACATAATCTGCAATCAGTGCGCGTGGTGGATGTGCTCGAGGAGCGCTATGCAACTTTCGACGGACTGAATTTGTGTTTTGAAACACGCGAAGGGATATTGAAGCATTGTTCGTTGAATAATGCCAGACAAATGGGCGAATTGGGTGAGCGCTTCATTAAAAACCTGCGTCCTTCTCTGGAAGGACAAATCGCTAATCTGGCCGATGAAATTGCCTACAACAATCACGATGTCGATGACGGCCTGCGATCCGGAATCATAACACTGGAGCAACTGTCCACCGTGCCTCTGGTCGCAGAACATCTGCAACAAGTGCGCAGCGCCTATCCTGAGTTACTTGAGCGTCGTGTGGTGCATGAAACCGTACGGCGCATGATCAACACCCTGGTAACGGATCTGATCCGTCAGAGTGCCGCCAATATTGCCGCACAAAATCTCGTCACGCTGGACGATGTCCGTAACGCGCCTGCGCTGATTGCTTTTAGCGATGAATTGAACATCAAACAGCGTGAACTTAAAAAATTCCTGTATACGCATTTGTACCGTCATTATCGCGTGATGCGCATGAGTGCCAAGGCCCAGCGTATTATTCGTGAATTGTTTGATGTTTTCATGAAAGACAGCCGCTTGCTGCCAACCCGATTTCAGACACCCCAAACCCGTGAAGAACAGGGCCGCGCCCGAGCTGTGGCTGACTATATTGCCGGCATGACGGATCGTTATGCAATACGTGAACATAAGCGCATCTTTGCCGTGGAAGAAGATGCTATTTAAAAGCCGGGTGAAGATTGGCAGTCTCTTTAATGATGGCTGAAACCACTATGGTTGCTGGCCGGCCTTATTAAAGGTAGAATTCTAACCCTTTCAGCTCTGTATTTGAATGGCTAGCCGGCATGGCGACATCTGTGTTTTTACCAGTGTTCGAAGACAGCGCGCTAGCAAGGTCAGCTGTTGTTTTTAATATCCAGTTTTATTTGATTGAGGTAAGCCGTGTTTAATTTGCCAATGCAACAAGGTTTGTACGATCCGCGCCAGGAACATGATGCCTGCGGAGTCGGTTTTGTCGCCCATATTAAGGGTAAGAAGAGCCATGATATGGTTAGTCAAGGTTTGCAAATACTGGAAAATTTGACTCATCGCGGGGCGACCGGTGCAGATCCGTTGGCCGGCGACGGTGCAGGTATTTTATTGCAGATTCCCGATGCTTTCTTTCGTGCGCAATGTTTGATATCGGGCTTAGTCTTACCTGCGCGTTATGGCTTAGGCATGTTATTCCTGCCTAAAGACAATGCGGCAAGGAGCATTTGCGAACAAATCATCGCTGACAAGATTGCCACTGAAGGGCAGATCTTACTGGGCTGGCGCGATGTTCCGGTAGATAGCAGCATTCTGGGCGAGAGCGTCAAACTGGTCGAACCCATGGTACGCCAGGTATTTATCGGTTGCGGAGAAAACTGCGCCGACACCGATGCTTTTGAGCGCAAATTGTTTGTGATCCGCAAAACGGCTGAACATGCAGTAAGCAATCAGCTAGGCGCAAAAAAGTTTTACATTCCGTCACTGTCCTCACGTACCATTGTTTACAAAGGCATGTTGCTGGCCGACCAGGTAGGCAAGTATTATCCGGACTTACAGGACGAGAGTTTAATTAGCGCGCTGGCACTGGTGCATCAACGCTTTTCAACCAATACCTTCCCCAGCTGGGATCTGGCACATCCGTTCCGCATGATCGCACATAACGGCGAAATCAATACCGTGCGTGGTAACGTAAATTGGATGGAGGCCCGCCATGCGGCGATGTCATCCAACTTGCTGGGCGAAGATCTGGAAAAGCTCTGGCCTCTGATTGTGGACGGGCAATCCGATTCAGCCTGTTTTGATAACGCGCTTGAACTATTGGTAGCTGGTGGCTATTCCTTGCCGCATGCGATGATGTTGCTGATTCCCGAAGCATGGGCAGGCAATCCACTGATGGATGAAGAGCGTCGCGCCTTCTATGAATACCATGCCGCGCTGATGGAGCCATGGGATGGTCCGGCTGCAGTCGCGTTTACCGACGGGCGCATGATTGGTGCAACGCTTGATCGCAACGGTCTGCGTCCGGCGCGTTATCTGATTACCGATGACGACGTGGTGTTACTGGCTTCAGAAATGGGTGTACTGAATATTCCTCAGCACAAGGTCGTTAAAAAATGGCGGTTGCAACCGGGAAAAATGTTCCTGATCGACATGGAAGCCGGTCGCATTATTGATGACGAAGAACTGAAAAATCAGCTGGCTACCGCCCGCCCTTACCGCCAGTGGATCGAAAAGTCGCGTATTTTCCTGGGCGATTTACAAGCAGGCGCAAGCGACACCCCGTTGAATGCTTCGTTGCTGGATACCCAGCAGGCTTTCGGCTATTCGCAGGAAGACCTGAAGTTTATTTTAGCGCCTATGGTTAACGCAGGCGAAGAACCGACCGGTTCCATGGGCTCTGATGCCGCGCTGGCGGTACTGTCAAACAAGAATCGCTCGTTCTATGATTACTTCCAGCAGTTGTTTGCGCAGGTGACCAATCCGCCTATTGATCCGATACGTGAAGAAATCGTCATGTCACTGACATCATTCATCGGCCCTAAGCCAAACTTACTCGGCATCGATACGACCACCCCGGCATCCAGTCTGGAAGTGCATCAACCGGTGTTGTCGAATGAAGACATTGCCCGTTTGCGCAATATCGACCAACTCACGCAAGGCCGTTACCGCTCGCAGGTTCTGGATATCACCTACCCTGCCTTTGAGGCCGCTGCCGCGTGCGAAGTTTATGTAAATGCGCTCTGCACCGCAGCGGACAAGGCGGTTGCCGATGGTTACAATGTGCTGATCCTGTCTGATCGTGCCATGTCAGCCGAACGCGTGGCGATACCTGCACTGGTTGCCTGCTCCAGGGTACATCAGCATCTGGTGCGCGCAGGTCTGCGCACCAGCACAGGACTGGTGGTGGATACTGGCTCTGCGCGTGAAGTGCATCACTTTGCCTTATTGGCCGGGTTCGGTGCGGAAGCGATTTGTCCCTGGTTGGCTTTTGAAACCATCACAACGATGAGTCTGCCCAAGGACTTAGCGCCTGCGGATGCCAGAAAGCGTTTTATCAAGGCGATAGACAAAGGCTTGATGAAGGTCATGTCCAAGATGGGTATTTCTACCTATCAGTCCTATTGCGGCGCACAAATATTTGAAGCAATCGGACTGAATGCCGCTTTCGTCGCACAGTATTTTACCGGTACAGCCACCCAGATTGAAGGGATAGGCTTGATCGAAATAGCCGAAGAAGCACTGCGTACCCATAAAGAAGCGTTCGGCAATAACCCGGTGCTGGCGAATGCCCTGGACGCCGGGGGTGAATTTGCTTATCGCGTACGCGGTGAAGAGCATATGTGGACGCCGGATTCTATTGCCAAACTGCAAATGGCGACGCGCACCAACAATGCAGCAACTTACAAGGAATACGCCCAGCTTATCAATGAGCAATCCACCAAGCTGAAGACGCTGCGCGGCCTGTTCGATGTTAAATCAGCCGGCGCCGCCGTGCCACTGTCTGAGGTCGAATCCGCGAAAGAAATCGTCAAACGCTTTGTCACAGGGGCAATGTCGCTGGGCTCTATTTCGACGGAAGCGCATACCACGCTTGCGATTGCGATGAACCGCCTAGGCGGCAAATCCAATACCGGTGAAGGCGGTGAAGATGCGGCTCGTTTTGCAACATTGAAGGGCGGCGAAATGCTCTCCGACATCATCGGCAAGAGTCGTATCGAGAAGGATCGCGAAATGCAGGCAGGAGACTCCTTGCGTTCGAAGATTAAACAGGTCGCCTCCGGACGCTTTGGGGTCACCGCTGAATATCTGGCCAGTGCGGATCAGATTCAGATCAAGATGGCGCAGGGTGCAAAGCCCGGTGAAGGCGGTCAACTGCCAGGTCACAAGGTATCCGAGTACATCGCAAAACTGCGCTTCTCGGTACCCGGCGTGGGACTAATTTCACCTCCACCGCACCACGATATCTATTCCATCGAAGATCTGGCGCAGCTGATCCACGATCTGAAGAACTCAAACCCTTCCGCCTCAATCTCGGTGAAACTGGTATCCGAAGTGGGCGTAGGAACTGTTGCAGCCGGTGTGTCCAAGGCCAAGGCTGATCATATCGTGGTCTCCGGTTTTGACGGCGGCACAGGTGCGTCACCCTTATCGTCGATCAAGCATGCCGGTACGCCGTGGGAGTTGGGGCTTGCCGAAGCGCAACAAACCCTGGTATTGAATCAGCTGCGCGGTCGCGTGGTATTGCAAGTGGATGGGCAGCTCAAGACCGGACGCGATGTACTGATCGGAGCCTTGTTAGGTGCGGATGAGTTTGGTTTCGCAACGGCACCGCTGGTGGTTCAAGGTTGCATCATGATGCGCAAGTGTCATCTGAATACCTGCCCGGTAGGTGTAGCCACTCAGGATCCGGAATTACGCCGTAAATTTAGCGGACAGCCGGAACATGTCGTAAACTACTTTTTCTTCGTCGCAGAAGAGTTGCGCGAATTGATGGCACAGTTGGGTATCCGCCACTTTGTCGATCTGATCGGCCGTTCTGATCTGCTGGAAATGAAGCACGGCATCGCGCACTGGAAATCTCAAGGACTCGATTTTAGTAAGGTATTCCATCAGCCTCGGGTCGCCTCAGATGTGGCACGTCAGCACGCCGAGCAACAGGACCACGAACTGGACAAGGCGCTGGACAACGCGCTGATTGCCCAGGCTGAGCAGGCACTCGACAATAAAATCCCGGTCCTGATTAACAGCCCGATACGCAATGTCAACCGCACAGTTGGCACCATGTTATCGCATCAAGTCGCAAAACGTTACGGTCATGCCGGTTTGCCTGACGATACCATACGGGTGAATTTTAACGGTACTGCAGGGCAAAGTTTCGGTGCCTTTCTGTCCAACGGGATCTCCTTCGAACTACGCGGCGAAGGAAATGACTATGTAGGCAAGGGGTTATGCGGAGGCCGTATTGCCATCATGCCGCCTATTGAGGCGAAATTGGTTGCCCATGAAAATATTATCGCCGGCAATACGGTGTTGTATGGTGCGACTTCCGGTGAATGTTATTTAAACGGCGTGGCAGGTGAACGTTTTGCCGTGCGCAATTCCGGTGCCATCGCAGTTGTCGAAGGCCTGGGTGATCATGGTTGCGAATACATGACCGGCGGTATGGTCGTCGTGCTGGGTCAAACCGGTCGTAACTTTGCTGCGGGGATGTCAGGTGGTGTCGCCTTCGTGCTGGATGAAACCGGTGACTTTGAAAAACGCTGCAATTTGACGATGGTCGCACTCGAACCCGTGCCAGCAGAACTGGCAGCGTTGGACAGCACGGAAGATTTGCCAGTCAGTCATGGCCGTGTCCATTTCAACCATTTGAACAAGGCTGATGAACACGCGCTGCGTGAGCAAATCGAAAAACATTTACTGTATACCGGCAGCGAACAGGCCAGATTGATTCTGGAAAACTGGGCAATTTATCTGCCAAAGTTCACTAAAGTCATGCCAACCGATTACCGCCGTGCATTGCAGGAGCACGCGGCACAAAATAACAAGCAAGTGGAGGCTGCATAATGGGTAAGCCAACTGGATTCATAGAATATGATCGCCTGTCTGAGGCAAGCTTGCCTGTGGACGAACGCCTGAAAAATTACAATGAATTTGTACTGCATCTGAGCGACGAGCAGGCCAAATCACAAGGGGCCCGCTGCATGGATTGCGGTATCCCGTTCTGTACTACCGGTTGTCCGGTCAACAATATCATTCCGGACTGGAATGATCTGGTGTATCGCGGCAACTGGCAGGAAGCGTTAAACGTGCTGCATTCGACCAATAATTTTCCGGAAGTCACCGGACGCCTGTGTCCTGCACCTTGCGAAGCCGCCTGTACGCTGAACATCAATAACGATGCAGTGGGCATCAAGTCCATTGAACATGCAATTATTGACAAGGGCTGGGAGATGAGCTGGGTAATCCCGCAAGTCGCACCAACAAAAACCGGCAAAAGCATCGCCGTGGTAGGTTCCGGCCCTGCCGGAATGGCCTGCGCCCAGCAATTGACCCGCGCCGGACACAACGTTACGCTGTTTGAAAAGAACAGCCGTATCGGTGGTCTGATGCGTTACGGCATTCCTGATTTCAAGATGGAAAAGTCACACATTGACCGCCGTGTTGCACAAATGGAAGCGGAAGGGGTTATCTTCAAAACCTCCGTTTTTATCGGCACAGAATGTGAAACTGATATCACCAACATGGCGATTGAGACAATTTCACCTGAGAGTTTACTGGCCGAGTTTGATGCCGTGGTATTGAGCGGCGGTGCCGAAACGCCACGTGATTTGCCCGTTCCCGGTCGTGAACTTTCCGGCATTTACAACGCCATGCAGTTTTTGCCCCAGCAAAACCGTGTCAATGCAGGTGATGAATTAGCGGAACAACTGCGGGCAACCGGCAAGCACGTGGTGGTCATCGGCGGTGGCGATACAGGATCCGATTGCGTCGGCACTTCCAATCGCCATGGCGCACTCTCGGTGACACAGATAGAGTTAATGCCGCGTCCGCCTGAACAGGAAAATGGTCCGATGACCTGGCCTGGCTGGCCGATGAAGTTGCGGAGCTCCAGCTCTCATGAAGAAGGCTGCAATCGCGACTGGGCGATAGCAACCAAAGAGTTTATCGGGACAAACGGCAAACTGGAAGCGCTGCGTGCAATTCGTGTTGAATGGGTCAACGGCAAGATGGTCGAAATTGCTGGCAGTGAATTTGATCTCAAAGCTGATCTGGTATTTCTGGCGATGGGTTTTGTCAGCCCTATGCAAAAAATGCTGGCGGCATTCGGCGTTGAAAAGGATGCCAGAGGCAATATCAAGGCAAACACCGACGATTATCGCACCAGTGTCGATCGCGTGTTTACCGCAGGTGATATGCGCCGGGGCCAGTCGCTGATTGTATGGGCCATCCGTGAAGGTCGCCAGTGCGCACGTTCGGTGGACGAGTTTCTGATGGGTTCATCAGTATTGCCACGTTAACCATAGATTAAAATAAAAATGAACTTCAAATTAAAGAACGATACTTTCCTGCGCGCGCTGCTGCGTCAACCTACCGAATATACCCCCTTATGGATGATGCGCCAGGCAGGTCGTTTTTTGCCGGAATATCGCGAAACACGCAAACGTGCCGGCAGCTTTCTGGGGCTTTGCAAAAATCCGGATTTTGCCACTGAAGTCACCATGCAGCCACTTGAGCGTTTTCCGCTGGATGCCGCCATTTTATTCTCCGACATTCTAACCGTACCCGATGCGATGGGGCTGGGACTGTATTTTGCAGACGGTGAAGGTCCGAAGTTTGAACGGCCTTTGCGGGATGCGGCCTCCATTATGGCATTGCGTGTGCCTGACATCGACAAGGATTTGCGCTATGTCACCGATGCCGTGACGCAAATTCGCAAAACCCTCAACGGCAGCGTGCCGCTGATCGGCTTTTCCGGCAGTCCGTTCACGCTGTCCTGCTATATGGTGGAAGGCGGCGGCAGCGATGATTACGCACGCGTCAAAACGTTGATGTATAACGAGCCCAAACTGATGCACCATATTCTTGAAGTGACCACGCAAGCCGTGATCGCTTATCTGAATGCACAAATCGAAGCCGGCGCACAGGCTGTCATGATTTTTGATTCCTGGGGCGGGGTATTGTCGCATTCATCTTTCCATGAATTCTCACTGCCTTATACACAACGCATCGTAGCTGGCTTAATCAAGGAAAAAGATGGTGTGCGTATCCCCAATGTCGTTTTCACCAAGGGTGGCGGTTTGTGGATAGACAGTATTGCCGCGACAGGTTGTGACGCAATCGGCCTGGACTGGACCATGGATATTGGCGTTGCGCGCCAGAAGGTAGGCCATAAGGTTGCGCTTCAGGGCAATCTCGACCCGGCAGTTTTATTCGCCTCGCCGGATGCAATTCGTACGGAAGTTGAAAAAGTGCTGAGCAGTTATGGTTATGGCAGCGGCCACGTATTTAATCTGGGACACGGTATTTCGCAGCATACCAATCCTGAACATGTTGCAGCAATGGTTGCCGCCGTGCACGAACTGAGCCGCAAATATCACTAAACCTTAAATGCTCCGGATAACATTAAAATCATGCCCTCATCTGTATGATTTTAATGTTATCCGTATCGAATCAGTGAACAGCCTCCGGGATAGTCTGAACTTCATTCCACGGCGCAACCTTGAACAGCAGCAACATCCCCGGAATGGCGAATACCGCACACAACAGAAAAAATCCGCTCCAGCCCATGCTCTCCACTAACCAGCCGGTGGCTGCATTGGCAAAGGTGCGCGGCATCGCCATCAGGCTGGTAAACAGCGCAAACTGTGTGGCGGTATAAGCCGGATGCGTAGTGCGAGCAATGAAGGCGACAAAAGCCACCGTACCCAGCCCCACGCCTAACGCCTCAAGTCCTATCACCAGCGCTAATTGCATGCGTGCCAGCGCGTTGATCTCGGCATGGTGACCGATGGATGCCAGCCACGCGAAGCCGAAAATCGCCACGATCTGCACCACACCGAACAGCCACAAAGCGCGGTTGATGCCGATCTTCACCATCCACAGCCCGCCCAGCATTCCACCAATCACCGCAGGCCAAAGTCCCGCATTTTTGGCAATCAGTCCGATATCGGTCTTGGAAAAACCCATGTCGAGATAAAACGGGGTGGCAAGCGAGGTGCACAGGCTGTCGCCCAGCTTATAGAATAGCAAAAAAAACAATATAAACATGGCACTACGCGAGCCTTGCCGGTTGATGAATTCCCGGAATGGCTCGATGACCGCTTCGCGCAAGGTTCGGGGAGCAATCGCTAAGTGCGGCTCAGCAATGCTCAAGGTCATCGCAATCCCGGGCAGCATAAACAGCGCGGTGATGATGAAAACCGTGCTCCACGGCAAAAAATCCGCCAGAATCAGCGACAAGGAACCTGGCACCAGACCGGCTACGCGATAGGCATTGACATGCACCGCATTGCCCAGCCCCAGCTCCGGGTCGCTCAACAGTTCACGACGATAGGCATCGAGCACAATATCTTGCGTCGCGCCGAGCACTGCCAGCAACGTGGCGCACCAGGCGATGGTAGATAACTGGCTGGCAGGTGAAAATCCGCCCATGTTAGCGATTACCGCTAGAAGGCCTAGCTGAGTTAGCGCCATCCAGCCGCGACGGCGGCCCAGCATCGGCAACGCATAGCGATCAAGCAACGGTGACCAGATAAATTTCCAGGTATAAGGAAATTGAATCAGCGCGAATAAACCTATAGTTTTCAGATCGACATGTTCGCTGCGCAGCCAGGCGGGCAGCAAGTTGAACAGCAGATACAGCGGCAGACCGGAAGAAAATCCGCTAAACACGCAAATCAGCATATTGCGGGTAAATAATTGCCGGATAACGCTCATATCCCGCGCTGGAAGCGATAGACCGCTGTGCTGCCGAGCAAATTGGAGAACAGCGAGATTTCATGCCCGCCCGTCATGACGCTACGTGCGGTGATACTGACGCAGTATTTTTCGCAAAACTGATCAAAGTCGTTCAGGGTACACAGGTGCACATTGGGCGTGTCATACCACTGGTAGGGCAACTCGCGCGACACCGGCATGTGGCCCATGATAATGTTCCAGCGATTCTTCCAGTAACCAAAGTTGGGAAAACTGACGATGCCCTCACGGCCTACGCGCAGCATTTCCTGTATCAGCGCCTCGGTATGACGGGTAGCCTGCAGCGTCTGTGAGAGAATCACAAAATCAAATGCGCCATCTTCGAAATCAGACAAGCCGGAATCCAGGTCATTCTGGATCACGTTAACACCGTTGGCGATGCACGACACGATATCCATATCGCTGATTTCCACGCCGTAACCGCGCACTGAGCGTGTTTCCTTGAGATAGCGCAACAGACTGCCATCCCCGCAACCCAGATCCAGCACCGAGGCACCTTTAGGTATCCAGGCAGCAATAGCGGCAAAATCGGGACGCTCCGCTGCAAGTGAAGCTATGCTCATTTTGATATCTCCCGGCTGACATTGGCAAGATAGGCGCGCATCACATCGAAGTAATGCGGGTGCTCCATCAGAAAAGAATCATGCCCGTGATTGGAAGTAATTTCCGCATAGCTGACCGGGCGTTTATTATGCAGCAGCGGGCGGATAAGCTCGCGTGAACGCTTAGGTGAAAAACGCCAGTCCGTGGTGAATGAGATCACAAGAAAACCCGCGCGCGCACGTGCAAAAGCCTTATTCAAATCGCCGTCACAATCTTGTGCCGGATCAAAATAATCCAGCGCCTTGGTCATCAACAGATAGGTATTGGCATCAAAGTAGGCAGCAAACTTATCCCCCTGATAACGCAGATAGGATTCGATCTGAAATTCCACCTCATAGCCGTAGTTATAATTTTCGGTCTGCAGATGGCGGCCGAATTTGTCTGCCATTGCATCGTCTGACAAGTAAGTAATATGGCCCAGCATTCGCGCCAGACGAAGGCCTCGCGTCGGCACTACGCCATGCTGATAATAATTCCCGCCATGAAAATCAGGATCAGTCAGAATGGCGTTGCGGGCCACGTCATTGAAAGCGATGTTCTGTGCGGTAAGCCGAGGTGCGCTGGCAATCGCCAGAACATGATGCACCCGTTGCGGATAGGCTAACGACCATTGCAAAGCCTGCATCCCGCCCAGGCTACCGCCTATCACCGCTGCAAAGCAGTCAATATCCAGCAGGTCAGCTAACCTTGCCTGCGACTCGACCCAGTCTTCCACGGTGATCACCGGGAAGCTCGCGCCATAAGGCTCGCCAGTTTCAGGATTGATCGAAGAAGGTCCGGTCGAACCGTGACAACCGCCCAGATTATTCAAACCGATGACGAAAAACTTGTCAGTATTGACAGGCTTGCCCGGGCCGACCATGTTATCCCACCAGCCGATATTTTCCGGTTGCCCGGCATAGACGCCTGCCACATGATGATGACCCGACAGGGCATGGCAAATCAGAATGGCATTAGATTTGTCGACATTTAACGTGCCGTATGTTTCATACATCAACTCATAACGAGGCAAAACCGCACCACTGCGAAATACCAGCGGAATATCAAACAACGCGCTCTGCGCTTTAACAATACCTACAGAATCACTCAAAGCAGCTCCAAAAGAAAACCCGTTTAGCTTAGCCAAAACGGGTGTTCACGCTTTAGCTGGTATATTTTAGTAAACATGAAAATCCTGAATTTAGATGTTTACCTGTGCCCCGCAAGCTGATGTCAAATCGGCACGGAGCTAAGTGTCCGCGTTTTATCCCGCGCTGTCAATTTTCAGTGCCAGCGCACTGCTCTGAAATTTTATTCCGCCCCAGCCGGATAGCATAAAATTGCGGATATTCTGATGATCCGTGCCTGAGCGGTGCTTGAGCACATCGTCACGGTAATAGCTGCCGAAGCAATGCAGGGTCTGCTGCGATGTCAGTCCTTGCAAGCTTGCAAAGGAGAAAACCTTGCATGAACCGTTGTTCTCACCGGCTTCGTTTTGCAGCTCCCCGTTGCGAAATGCGCCTGGCGTAAAATCGTAATACGCGTCAACCACCGCAATGGTGTCATTGAAGGCGATGCTGTCGGGCGCGGTTGCCAGCGTTTTTAGGAATTGTTTCATGAGCGGGAATCAGGTGATTGATGACGGAATATTATACCGCGCTACGCTCTTAAGGCCGGTGCAGAACGCAGCTGAGCATCGGCGACACTGTAAGCCATTACCTGATTCATCAAAAGAAAATTCAGCATGCCATCAGCTGTTGAGCTTATCCAGCAACTCGCGGATTTTCAGGGGATCTTCGGCGCGCAGAATTTTTTGTGTGAGCGCGGCGATTTCCGGCAGGCTGGTCGTCAACACACGCTGCTTGACGCCCGGCACCTGCGCGGAGGACATCGAAAACTGGCGCAGTCCCATACCCAAAAACAATCGGGTATAGGCAATCTCACCCGCCATCTCACCGCACACAGAAACCGGCACCTGTAATTTATTCGCCGTACTGATGACATGTGACAACAAATGCAGTATGGCAGGATGCAGCGGGTCATACAGGTGCGCGACATCCTCGTCGGTGCGATCAATCGCCAGCGTGTACTGGATCAGATCATTGGTGCCTATGGATAAGAAATCCAGTCGTTTAGCGAACACATTGAGGGACAAGGCTGCGGCGGGAATTTCGATCATACCGCCTACTTTGACTTCGCGGTTGTAGCGTATGCCCTCGTCGTCCAGCATTTGCTTGGTCGCTTCAATAAACTGCAAGGTCTGATTCAATTCAGCAACACAAGACAGCATCGGAATCAATATCTTAATGTCGCCATAGTGTGTGGCACGCAGCAGCGCACGCAATTGGGTGCGAAACAATTGCGGCTCAGACAGACACAGCCGTATTGCACGCAGACCCAGTGCAGGGTTGCTGGCTACATGCTTCACCCCCTTGATTTGCTTGTCTGCGCCCAGATCGAATGTACGTATCGTGACGGACTGCCCCTTCATGCCAATGGCTGCCGCACGGTACGACTCAAACTGCTCATTCTCATCCGGCAACTCATCACGATTCAAAAACAGGAATTCGCTACGGAACAATCCGACACCGGTAGCACCATTTTCCTTCGCCTCAACGATATCTTCCGGCTTCTCGATATTGGCGTGCAGCTCGATCACCACCCCGTCCAGCGTGTTGGCACGCGCACTGCGCAGACGTTTGAGCTTCTTGCGCTCAAGTTCCCACTCGCTTTGCAGCAATTTGTATTCTGCCAGAATGGCTTTGTCAGGATTGACAATCAGCACGCCTTGCTCGCCATCCAGAATCAGCAGATCATCTTCGCGTATCATTTCCCGCGCATGATGCAAACCGACTACACAAGGCGTATTCAGACTGCGGGCAACAATTGCGGTATGCGACGTCGCACTGCCTGCATCGGTGATAAAAGCCGCGTATTGTTGCGGTTTGAACTGGATCATATCCGCCGGACTCAAATCATGCGCCACCAATATCGTATCAATATCGCGTCGCAAATGCGCAGGCTGATGCCCGGGATGGCCGGACAACTGATTGAGCAGCCGTTCGGCAACCTGCTTGACATCGGCCTGACGTTCACGCAAATAGGCATCTTCGAATTCATCAAATTGCGCTGCCATCGCATCAGTCTGCACCTTGATAGCCCATTCGACATTACACAACTCGCGTTCAACCATTTCACGCGGCCCGACACTGAGCAACGGGTCGTCGAGTATCATCTGATGCAGTTCCAGAAAGGCGTCAAACTCGGCAGCGGCATAGCTCGGACGATTACTGCGCAGACCGGCGAATTCGCTGCGTGTGGCGAGCAAGGCCGCATCAAAACGCGCAAGCTCCTCTGCGACAAATTGTTTGGGCAGCACGTAATGCGACACTTCCAGTGAACTGTGCGAAAGTAAATGTGCATGACCTATGGCTATGCCGCTGGAGACCGCAATGCCGTGCAGGGTAAAGCTCATGTATTTCCCCAAAGTAGCGTCGCTCGCAAACCTGTATGCAAAAAGCCGCGCTGCGAACGATAAAACGCGTCAGACAGGCAGATGCAGAACAAGCTGGCAGACGATGCTGCAGGCTGTTTGTGCAGCAGCTTATTCGGAGAAATCATCCGCCTTCCCCGAAATAGTCGTTGATCAGCGCCAGCAAAGCCTGCATCGCGACTTCTGCATCTTCGCCTGTTGTTTCGATACTGATCGTCGTGCCCTTAGCTGCCGCCAGCATCATCACACCCATGATGCTCTTGGCATTCACGCGACGGTTATTGCGAGATAACATCACCTCGCACTTAAAATTGCCAGCCAACTGGGTAAGTTTCGCTGAAGCACGCGCATGCAATCCGAGTTTATTGATGATCAGTGCGTCTTGTTGCATGTTAGTGCTCCATATGAACGATACATTCGCGGCCGCCGTCAATGGCAATGCCGGCCAGTTCCGGCAGACTCTTATTCGAAGAACCCACCACCCGCAGCAGCATAGGCAAATTCACGCCGGCCACCCCCTCAACGCGTTCCGCATGACAAAGCTGCCTGCCGATATTACTCGGTGTTGCACCGAATACATCGACCAGAATCAACACGCCACTGCCTGAATCAAGCTCTTTGAGCAGCTCTTCGCCCTCAGTCAATTTCTGCTGAGGATCATCCGTAGCCCATACAGACAGCACCCTCAGATTTTTCGGGATTTCACCAAAAACATGTTTCGCACAGTCTGCCAGCGCATTGCCCAGGCCGTTATGCGTCACCAATAAGATTCCAATCACTTTATCCCCTCATTCCATCTGTACTTGTATTTTTTTATCGGTAAATTCAAGCCGCTTTTGCAGAGCGCCTGTCAAATAAATCCGCCCTTGTTCATCTACCAGCATTGCTTCATTCAGCGCCATGCGTGTAGCGGCCATCCGCCAGCCTTGCACACCGCTGATAAACAAAGGCTTGGAATCCGCATCTGACAATACGCCGGCATGAGGCCCGTGCGTAAGAATAGTCACCTCTTCCACACCCTGCATCGGATAGCCGCTGCGCGGGTCAATCAGATGACAATAACGTTTACCGCCTTGCATAAAATAGCGCTGATAGTCGCCGGATGTACCGATCGCCTCACCGTCATGCAACTCAAGCACCGCAAGCGCACCCGATTTACGCGGATCCTGAATACCGACACGCCACGAATTTTTACCGTGCAGCCCCATCGCGATGATATTGCCGCCGATATTGATCAACGCGTTGTGCACACCCTGCTGCTGCAAAATATCCACAGCCCGATCCAGCGCATAGCCCTTGGCATAACCGCCCAAATCGATCTGCACGGCACGGTTGCTACTTTGCACCTTCACTCCGGCAGTTACAACGGTAAAGCTCAAATCACTCAGCTGCGGATTCGCCTTCACCCACTTTTCCAGCTGTGATTCATCCGGCTGGACGGGCTTGAATTCATCCGCATGAAATCCCCATAACTGCACCAAGCCACCGATGGCCGGGTTGAACAGCCCTTGTGATTGCTGCGAAATACGCCCTGCATCCTGCAACATGGCCGCCAGGTCAGACGACACAACACGACTCTCACCTTTGGCGATCGCCTTGTTTAAATCGCTCATTTCCGAAGGCTTCCAAGCATGAAGCTGATCATGCAGCCGCTGAAATTCATGCATCACCTGTGCGGTCGCCTGCCGGGCCTTCGCGTCGGTTTCGCCATAAATCGTCACTTCGACCAGCGTACCGAATACATACCCCTGCTCCTGATACAACGGTTCTTTGCCACAAGCCGTCATCAGGATGCAGGATGCAGGAAACAGAAGGCGAGTCGCCAGCCGCATCGCAGGCAGCAGAAATAATATGATGCGACGCTGCGACCATGCGCCCCATTCATCACGCAATAATATGATGCGGGAAATCCATGATGACCTGACGGATTTATTGTCATCAATGAATTGCCCTATCGGCCCCTTGTGCTCTGAGTCCCGAATCCGGCATCCTGTCATTAGCTTTGCATACCTTCCAGCTCAAGGGATGCGGCCAGCAGTGCCAGTCGCGCGACCACCCCGTAGGCATAGAAACGATTAGGCGTATCATCGGGCGCACCGTCAGGATTGGGCAAGGAACAGCCGGATTCAAAGGCAAGCGGCACAAAATGCATACCCGGGGCATTGAGATTCTCGTCTATGCCGCGACTGGTATGCACACGATAAAATCCACCGACAACAAAGCGATCAATCATATACACCACCGGCTCGGCTACGGCCAGATTGATATTTTCAAAGGTATAAACACCCTCCTGCACCAGCACATCCGAGACGGCCATGCCATCCTTTACCACCGCCATCTTATTGCGTTGACGGCGATTCAGAGCGGTAATTTCACTGGCATCCTTAACGGTCATAATACCCATGCCATAAGTACCCGCATCCGCCTTGACGATGACAAAAGGATCACTTTTGACGCCATATTCGGCATATTTAACTCGTATTTTATTCAGCACATCGTCCACCTGCACTGCCAGACATTCTTCGCCGATACGCTCCTGAAAATTGACCTGACGGCAGGTTGCAAAATAGGGATTGATCAGCCACGGATCAATCTCCAGCAGTTCGGCGAAATTCGTCGCGACCTGGTCATAGGCCGTGAAGTGCTTTGATTTGAGCCGCGTACTCCAGCCGGCTTCCAGCGGGGGAAAAACCGCCTGCTCAAGATTTTTGAGAATATCCGGCACACCGGCCGACAAATCGTTGTTGAGCAAGACCACACAAGGATCAAAACCCTCCAGTCCCAGACGATTGCCGCGTCGCACCAGAGGCTCCAGTTTCAACGCATTGCCATTGGGCAAAGCAATTTCCACCGGTTGAGTGACGTCAGGCAACAGACTGCCTACACGCACCAGCATGCCGGCTTGCTTGAGAATAGTGACGATCTGTGCCACGTTTTGCAGATAAAACATATTGCGTGTGTGATTTTCAGGAATCAGCAGTACAGCGCGCGCGTCCGGACAAATTTTTTCCACCGCGCTTTGCATCGCCAACACGCATAACGGCAAAAACTCCGGATTGAGATTGTTGAAGCCACCCGGAAACAGGTTGGTATCCACAGGCGCCAATTTGAAACCGCTGTTGCGCAAATCGACAGAGGCATAAATCGGTACGGCGTGTTCCTGCCATTGGCTGCGGAACCAGTGTTCGATGGTTGGCATCGCGGTCAAAAAACGTCGTTCCAGTTCGAGCAACGGGCCATTCAATGCAGTAGTGAGATGTGGAACCATATATTTTTACCTTCTTATGCGTACACCAGGAGACTTTGCAGGCACTGACAAACCGTTAGCGACTGCGTCCGAACCTCACCCTAAATACGCGGCAAGCACTTTTTCATTTTGATTCAACTCGTCAGGCGTCCCTTCGACGGCGATGCCCCCGTGCTCCATTACATAGGCATAATCCGCCACTTCCAGTGCGCTCTTGGCGAATTGTTCAACCAGAAGCAAGGTGATGCCCGCTTCCTTAAGGCGCCGGATAATATTGAATACTTCCAGTACGATAACCGGCGCGAGTCCCATGGAAGGCTCGTCCAGCAAAATAATCCTAGGTGATGCCATCAGCGCACGGCCTATCGCCAGCATCTGCTGCTCGCCGCCCGAGAGCGTACCGGCAGCCTGTTTTCTGCGCTCATGCAAACGTGGAAACAGTTCATAGACGCTCGCAAGTCCGGGTGCAGCTTTGCTGCGAAAACCAAAGAACTTGGGTAAGCGGCTGTAAGCGCCCAGCAGCAAATTATCTTCGACCGAGAGTGGGCCGAACACCTTGCGCCCCTCGGGGGAATGAGCCAGACCCAGCCTTGCAATGGCGGACGCCGGCAAACCTTGAACCGGCCGCCCTTCCAGCAGGATACGACCTGAAGTCGGTTTAAGCATCCCCGAGATAGCACGCATCGTGGTCGTTTTTCCTGCACCATTGGCGCCAATCAGCGCCACCACAGCACCTTGTTTTACGTGCAAAGAGGTGCCTCTTAGCACCTCGCTGCTACCATAACCCGCATGCAAATTTTCAACGCTAAGCATTTTGAATTCCCTGTATCAAGCCGGTATTATTTCATCGGGCACAACCCCAAGATAAGCCTTGATCACTTGCGGATCCCGGTTTACTTCATCCGGCGTTCCCCGTGCGATGACCTGCCCGCCATCGACAACAGTGACCTGATCACACAATTTACTGACCACATCCATGTGATGTTCAATCAAGATGGTGGTGATGCCCCGCCGTTTGATCGTCCGAATCATTTCAACCAGTACCGCCACATCAGGATGTGCCAGTCCGGCTGCGGGTTCATCAAGAATCAAGAGTTCAGGTTTACGCGCGAGCGCGCGGGCAATTTCAAGAAAACGTTGCGAACCATACGTGAGGTCTTTAGCACGAACCCGCGCCTGATCGGCCAAGCCTGCCAGTTCCAGCAAAGCCAGTGCTTCCGCCTGCGCGCGCCTGTCTTCAGCTCTGGAAAATCCCAGCAATACCAACAGTACAGGAATCCGGTAAGCATCTTTGAGCGCCAGCATGACATTATCCAGTGCGGACAATTCACCGAACAGTTGCAGATTCTGGAAGGTACGTGAAACACCGGCGCGCGCAACGCTGAACAGACTGCCCGCCGGCAAGGGTTTACCCAGCAGCAGCACCTCGCCACTTGTCGGCGCATACAGCCCAGAAATAACATTCACCACAGTGCTCTTGCCTGAGCCATTCGGTCCGATCAGTCCGTGAACATGTCCTTTCTGAATTGATATGGAAACACCGTCTACCGCCTTGACCCCGCCAAAATAGCGCTTCAGATTTTTCAATTCCAGCAATACGCCCAGATCCCGCGTGTTCGCTGGCAACACATCATCCAGCATGGACGCCGCCGGCAGTGCCGCGGACTTGATGCCGAACAAACGCGCCAGGTATTGAGCGGCAAAGCCCATGATGCCATCAGGCAGACCGACCACCACCGAGAACAGCATCAATGCAAAAATTGCCTTACGCCAGTTCTCTGTGTTCTCAACCATGAAACCGCCTGCCACCAGTATGCCCATGGCTACCACGGGTGCAATCGCCTGAAATGGTTGAGTGGTCTTTTTGAGCAAGCCACGACCGCCAGCCACTACCGCCAGCAAAAAACCAAGCCCGGAAATAATTTCAAACAGCAGACGACTCGATAACAGGTTAGGCAATAACACGATCAGCGAAGCGCCAAAAAATGCGCCCCACAGACTCTTGCGTCCGCCCAGCACCACGCCCAACAGCAAGACAACCATCATGTCATAGTTAAAGGTCTGCGGCTGCAAATACTCAAAGTTGAAGGCATACAGCCCCCCCGCCAGTCCACCCAGCGATGAACCCAGTGCGAAACCGGCAACCTTGTGGCGGAAAGTACCTACTCCCATGGCATCCGTGGCAATCGGACTATCACGCAAAGCTTCAAATGCGCGTCCCCATTGCGAGGAAAGCAGATTGCGCATTGCCATCCACACCAGCGCCAACAAAACCAGGCATAACCAATAGAATCCAGATGCCTTCATCGCGTGGCCTAACATCGCAGGCCGGCTCAAAGATAAGCCCTGAGCCCCGCCGGTCAGACTTTCCCATTCATTGAGGACAGTCGTACAAAGCGCGGAAAAACTTAGCGTCGCGAGTGCGAACTGGGGCCCCTCCAATCGCAAGGCGGGAAAAGCCAGCAATGCACCCATCACCAGACCGATCAGCATGCTGACTCCCAGCGCGGCTGGAATGCCAAAACCCAGAACCGTTACACTCAGCCCCGCCGCATAAGCACCTAAGCCGAGAAAGGCGGCTTGAGCGAGATTAACCTGACCAAGATAGCCTACCGTAACGTCCAGTCCGATCAGCAAAATCCCGTAAATTGTAAGCAGCGTGAGTAATCCCAGGGCATAGGAATTATTCACTACCAGCGGAATACTGGCTAGCAGAACCAGGGCGACAAGCTCGGTTCCGCGCAATAATAATAGTCGTTTCAACATGAGTTTAACCTAGAAAAGCAGTTGTCCACGAAAAGCACCAAAAAACACGAACAAATTCAAATACATGTCAGGTTTTTGGTGGTACCCGTTAAGTGAGTTGAAAAACATCTGTAATTAATTGTTTAATTTAGTGAATTTTGTTTCTTTCGTGGATAAAAGCCGTTTTTTAACGCAGTATGCGGTTGGCAAAACAAGTGACTTTATCAGGAATGGTAACCATGAGCGTTATACCTTGCGTATGTTAGCTTTGCCGAACACGCCGTTGGGACGCAACGCCAGCGCCATAATCAGCAGGATCAGTCCGGGCGCCTCACGCCAGCCACTCCCCAGATAGAAACTGGTCAAACTTTCCAGCGCACCCAATGCAATACCGATCAGCACCACCCCGAAGCCTGAATCCAAGCCTGCCACTACCGCCACTGAAAACGCCTTCAGGATTAGTGCTGACGCCATGGTAGGGCCGACTGTGGTAATCGGAGAAATCAGTATTCCTGCCATTGCCGCCACCATGCCCGACAAACCGAAGGACAACATAATCGTGCGTGTGGCCGAGATTCCCATCAACTCAGCAGCATCACGATCCGCCGATACCGCTTCAAACGCTTTTCCCAATAAGGTCTTGTGCTTAAACAGTTCGATTAGACCCATCACTGCAAACACACCGATGGCAACAGAAAGTTCAAGCGGCGTAATACTGATTCCAAAAACATTAAATGCATCTGCAGAAATCGGGGAGGGGAAAGGGCGGTCATCGCGCCCCCAAATATTCTCAGCAGCTGAAAAGCTCAGTAAACCAAAGATAATCGTCAGCAGAATCCAGCCCTCGCTTTTCTGCTCCAGTGATAACCGTACACAGGCACGTTCAACCACCAGCCCCATCATTGCGCCAAAAAGCAACCCACCTGGCACCATGAGCCAGTAAGGCAACCCTGCATCCAGCAAAGTCAGGCTAAAAAAAGCTGACAGCATAACCAGCTCACCCTGCCCAAAGTTGATGCTTTTGCTAGTGGCGTAGGTGAGCTGAAAGCCATAAGCAATCAGCGCGTAAACTAGTCCCATCAGCGCGCCGCTTACGGCCATCTGGACAATAATAATCGAATTCATACCATTACCTGGTGCTTCCGGTGATACGCAAAGAGGGATCGCCTCTTTGCGGTTGTTTCACAGTTATTTAGAATCGCTCTTAATCAGGCGCTGGCGATCGGCTTGCTCAGCGAACACCACATGTCCATCCTGAATTTTTCCCATCACGACATCAGCACGCCTGAAAGCTTCATGGGTCAGTTCATTAGCCGGATCCCACTTGGAAAATGGATGCTTCCAAGTGCTGATCACGCCTTTCACCGGTTCACGCAAATCTTCAAGTGCGAGCTTGATTTTGTGAGTGTCATCACTCCCTGCCTGCTTGACCGCTGCCGCAAAAATATATATAGCATCGTACCCTTGTGCGGCGGAAACCGGAGAAGGAATACGCGTCACGTTATAAGCTTTGTGGTAGCCTTCGATGAAACTCTTGACGTGGGGTGTTGTTGCTTCTTCGATAAAGGTTTGTGGCATCAACGTGCCATTACCATTCTTACCTGCATTGTCAATATAGTTTGACATGGAAAGCGTCCAGCCGCCGATCAGCGGCATCTTCATACCCAACTTCGCCATACCGTTGGACACAGCGGCCATTTCCGGACCGATACCCCAGATCAGGATGACCTGTGCGCCGCCCGCTTTCGCACTCAACAACTGCGCGGTCATGTCCTTGTCGCCGATATTGAACTTTTCTGAGGCGACCACAGCGAGTTTATTTCCCTGCTTTTTGATCTGATCAACCAGATCGTCATGCCCGGATACACCGTAGTTGGTGCTATCGTATAAGATCGCCGCTTTGGTAAATTTGTGGCTAATGGCATCTTCGACCACCATCGCAGATTGAATTGCGTCATCTGCGGCAAAACGGAAAATCGACAAATCCTTAACGCCGGCCTTGCTCCATTGGTTCATGGAAGCTGAGCCTGCCGCAGGCGTAATGATCTTGGTAATACCTTTTTCCTGCAAATGCTTGTCACCGGCAACGACCACGCCAGTATTCACCGAACCTATCACGCCGGACAAGTCACTCATCGAGGCGAGTTCCTGTCCTATCAGTGCACCGCGCTCGTTTTTGCCTTCATCATCACGTTCGATGATTTCAATCATCTTTTTCTTGCCTGCGACGTTAATACCGCCCGCCGCATTGATTTCAGCGACAGCAAGTTTGGCACCATCTCTCATGGAAGTTCCCATAGGTGCAGAACCACCGCTGAACGGACCGGTAATCGCGATCTTGATCGCGTCTGCAGCCATGGCTGGAACAGCAAACATACCTAAAAGCAGTGAGGCAATAAGCGTTTTTTTCATTTCTTCTCCGAGTAAAAATCAGTTTTCACACAAGCAAGAGGCGCGTCCGGAAAAGTCTGACAGTAAATTAGGCAGACACTTCAAGGGAAAGGATTATATACACATATTCAAATCTTGCCACTCATCAATCAGGCGTCGCATGCGTTACATTCCACCCTGATTACGAAATAGGTTTGCGGCTAAATATCGCTCATAACAGGAGAATCAGCTCTTTAATATATTTTGTACCGGCACTTTAACAACACAGTGGTAAAATCAACTTCCGGAATTTTTCAAGATCGAGTTTTTCATGCTTTCCACAGCAAATATCACCATGCAATTCGGGGCCAAGCCCTTGTTCGAGAATGTCTCTGTCAAATTTGGCGACGGCAACCGCTACGGACTGATCGGCGCAAACGGCTGCGGCAAATCCACTTTTATGAAAATTCTGGGTCGCGATCTTGAGCAGACCTCAGGCGAAGTGATGCTCGATAAATCTGAACGTCTGGGCAAATTGCGCCAGGACCAGTTCGCCTATGAAGACAATCGCGTGCTGGATGTGGTGCTAATGGGGCATGACGAGATGTGGCAGGTGATGTTCGAACGCGATGCGATCTATGCCAATCCGGATGCCTCCGAAGAAGATTACATGCATGCTGCTGATCTTGAAGCTATATTTGCCGAATACGACGGTTACACGGCGGAAGCGCGTGCCGGTGAGTTATTGTTAGGGTTGGGTATCGCCATCGAATTGCATCAAGGACCGATGAGCGCAGTCGCACCCGGCTTCAAGCTGCGTGTGCTGCTGGCTCAGGCCTTGTTCTCCAATCCGGACATCCTGCTGCTCGATGAACCAACCAATAATCTGGATATCAATACCATACGCTGGCTGGAAAATATTCTCAATGCGCGCACCTGCACCATGGTCATCATTTCGCATGACCGGCATTTTTTGAACAGCGTGTGCACCCACATGTCCGATCTGGACTACGGCAAGATCACCACCTATCCCGGCACTTACGACGATTACATGATGGCCGCCACTCAGGCGCGTGAACAGCAATCGGCGGACAATACCAAGGCCAAGGAGAAAGTCGCCGAACTCAAAGCGTTCGTGGCGCGTTTCTCGGCCAATGCTTCCAAGGCCAAGCAGGCTACCTCCCGTGCGCGCCAGATTGACAAGATCAAGATCGAAGACATCAAACCTTCCAGTCGTCAGTATCCGTTCATTCGTTTCGAATTCGACGAGCGTGAGAAGCTGCATCGCACCGCAGTGGAAGTTGAAAATCTGACCAAGAGTTTCGATAAACCCCTGCTTGCCAATGTCAATTTCCGCATTGATGCGGGCGACAAGGTTGCCATCATCGGCCCGAACGGCA
>CAIWRI010000141.1 GCA_903915035.1 uncultured Nitrosomonadales bacterium
AGGAAACAAAAACGGCATTATTCCTTCAATCACCAACATCAAACCCAATGCCGCAAGCCAGTATTCAAGCATCGAAATTACTTGCCACCTTTATTCGAATTCTTAAGGTACTTGAAGAATGCAGAACTTGGATCTAGCACCATCACATCGCTCTTGTTCTTGAAAGTCTGTTTGTACGCATCCATACTGCGGTAAAAAGAATAGAACTCGGTATTGCGGCCAAAAGCCGAGGCGTAAATGGAAGCTGATTTAGCATCACCCTCGCCTTTCATTTTTTGTGCATCCCGGTAAGCTTCGGCCAACGTCACTTCACGCTGTTTGTCGGCATCCGCACGTATTTTTTCACTTTCCGCATTGCCTGTGGCACGCAACTCGTTGGCTACGCGTTTGCGTTCTGCATCCATACGGCGATAAACAGATTCGCTGATCTCGGCAGGAAAATCGACGCGTTTCAAACGCACATCCAGCACTTCCACGCCGATCTTGCTTGCATCGGCATTGGCCTTCTGGCGCAACACTTCCATGATTTTTTCACGTTCGCCGGAGACCACTTCATGAATTGTGCGTTTGCCGAACTCCTCGCGCATCGACGCATTCACAGTTTGAGTAAGGCGAGTTTCAGCACGAACTTCATCTCCCCCAACGCTGATGTAATATTGTTTTACATCAGAGATGCGCCACTTCACGAACGAATCAACCAGCACGTTCTTTTTCTCTGCCGTAATGAAACGTTCCGGCTCCGCACTATCCAATGTCAGGATGCGCGAATCAAAGAAACGCACATTTTGCACAAGTGGCAGTTTGAAATACAGACCGGGAGCGGTTTTTTCTCCAACCACTTCACCCATTTGAAATACGATGGCAGTCTGACGCTGATCAACGATGAACGCGCTCATGCTCACCAATACCAGGGTGACGATCAAGCCCACCAGAATAGTTCCCCAATTAGCTTTCATTATCGTGCCTCCCTGTCTCTGCCGCGCAACGATTCCCTTGCCGGGGCCGGATCATTTACTACGGCTTGCGGAGCAACTTGCTCGGCATTGTTGGCAGATTTTCCTGCGGCTGTTTGCAATTCATTCAACGGCGCAGCACCGGGACCCGTGCTTTGAATCAATTTATCCAAAGGCAAATACAGCAAGCTGCCATTGCCTTTTTGATCCACCAGCACTTTGCTGCTGCTGCTCAAAACTTGTTGCATCATGTCGATATACATGCGCTCGCGCGTAACCTGGGGCGCTTTCTCATATTCCACAAGAATCTGTTTGAAGCGGCTGGCATCACCTTCTGCATTTGCAACCACTCGCTGCTTGTAACCTTCAGCTTCCTGCATCAGACGCGCCGCAGCGCCTTTTGCCTTGGGAATGACATCATTTGCGTAGGCCTGGCCTTCGTTCTTTTGACGCTCGCGGTCCTGCCCTGCTTTTACCGCATCATCAAATGCGGCTTGCACTTGCTCTGGCGGCTGCGCGTTCTGCATGGTCACCTTGCTCACCACAATGCCTGATTTGTAGCGATCCAGAATATCTTGAATCAGCTTGGTGGTCGAAGCCGCAACTTGCTCGCGTCCTTCATACAGCACAAAATCCATCTTGCTCTTGCCTACCACTTCACGAATCGCTGTTTCAGCCGCCTGACGCACGTTTTCGTCCGGAGTGCGGTTGTTAAACAAATAATCCGCAGGATCTTTCAAGAAATATTGCACGGCAAACTGAATGTCGATGATGTTCTCATCATCAGTCAGCATCAGAGATTCTTTAAGCATCTTGTTCTTTACGTTTTCGCGGTAGCCTATTTCCACGGTACGAACCTGGCTCAAACTGAC
>CAIWRI010000142.1 GCA_903915035.1 uncultured Nitrosomonadales bacterium
ACGCGATTGCGTGGAAATTAAATACCCGTCCACGTAAGTCACTCGGTTTCAAATGTCCGGTTGAACTGTTCATGCCAGACGCTTTTGACTTTAAGCTACATCACGCAGCACTTTTTGCACTTGGTGCTTGAAACCGCCCTCGGTAATATCGCTAAATATACCGACAAACTGACTGATTTTCTGTTCTGCATCTCTTACCGCAGTAATGGTCATCCACCGGGGATAAATTTCACCGCTTTTCCTTTTATCCCAAATTTCCCCCACCCATGATCCGTCATGTAACACTTTATGAAACAGCGACTCGAAGAAAGCCTTTTCGTGTCGTCCTGAGTTCATCATGCGTGGATTTTTACCCAATACTTCCTCTGGTTGATAGCCACTAATGGTTGTGAAGGCTTTGTTGACTTTGATGATATTGGCATTCGCGTCAGTAATCACGATGGCATCATGGGTTTCAAAGGTTGCTGCTGCGATGCGCAATTCCTGTTCTGCCGCCTTGGCCAGTGTAATATCCTGAATCTGTGAAACAAAGTGAACCGGAACCCCTTCGCTGGTGCGCACCAGAGATACACTGAGTAATACCCAGATGATGTTTCCCCGCTTGTGGAAATATCGCTTTTCCATCTGGTAACTCTCAATTTCCTGCTCCAGCAGTTTATGCACATAATTCAGGTCAACGTTCAAATCTTCCGGATGGGTGATCGCCTGAAAGCCTAAAGCCAGCAGTTCGGCATTGTTGTATCCCAGGATGGCGCACAAGGACTTATTCACCTTGAGGAATTTTCCTTCCAGTGACACCAGCGCCATGCCGTGTGCAGCCGTCTCAAATGCACCACGGAAACGTGCTTCGCTCACGATCAATTCGACTTGAGCGTCTTTTAACTCGGTCACATCGCTGACAAGAACTGTAAAACCTTCGATTGCACCATAGGCATCAATATCCGGTATATAGTTAGCCCAAGTGTAGCCTGTACTTCCATCTGCCTTGGTCAGTGTGCGCTCGAAATTCTGAGGGGTTCCCGCCAGGACTGCGCGAATATGGGGTTCATTGAGCTCATACAATTGTTCGCCCATCAAATCCAGCAGGGTGTTGCCAATAACGGCTTCAGGCGCTTTGCCGAACCATTCCAGATAGGCACGATTGGCAAAGCGGCAGCGCAAGTCCTTCCCCCAGTAGGCGACCATGCCGGGCAGTGAATCAGCCAGTATCTGGATAAAACGTCCGTCTTCGCCTTTCATTGTGGTCACTGATTCAGGAAAAATATGCAAAATAAACCCCGGCTAATAGGTTAAATTAACGTTCAAGTCATCGTCTTTCGGCAATATTGTGCTTTTTGTAGTGAGCTGCAATCCCGATGTGAGAAAGCCATCTGCTGGCTATCCCGTATTTTACATACCGGCAAGCAGTTTGCTGCAGAATCAGGTAGATCAGGCGCAGCGCCTTGAGAAATTATCATCCACAGAGGGTGAAATCAAGCTTGTTCCTGCCTCCCCCGAAAATAACTTTTTGCGGGGGGAGGGCGTGAATGTTCGCTACGTGACTTTAGCTTAATGACTTTTGGTGCGATATGACATCAAGCCGGTAGCTGATGGCATAACTATTTAGCGGTTGCCGGTACTGCTGATGCCGCCGCAATATCAATTTTTGCATGAGTCTTAAGGTCATCTATCAGCGTCTTTAATTGCTGTTCTTGCACTTGCTGAGTCAGTTGAGGCTTGATCTGATCGAAGGAAGGCAAGGGCATCACGCGACTGTCTTCCAGCAGGATGATATGGTAACCAAAGCGGGTCTTGACCGGTTCTTCGGTGAACTTACCCTTGGACAGTTTGGCAATTGCCGCGCCGAATTCCGGTACCATGCCATGCGGGTTGAACCAGCCCAACTCTCCACCCTTGACTTTTGATCCGCTGTCCAGAGACTTTTCCGTGGCCAATGCGGCGAAAGCCTTGGGGTTCTTGTTCAGTTTTGCGATAATTTCACGCGCTTCCGTCTCGCTGTTAACCAGGATGTGACTCGCCTTATATTCTGAATTCGTTGCCTGTGCTTTGATTTTATCAAATTCGGCCTTTAGCATCTCCTCTGTAACTGGGTGGGTCTTGATGTAATCCTGAATATAGGCTTTGGCCAGGATGGACTGACGAGTCAGATCAATCTGATCAAGGACTTCTGTATTCTTGTCCATGCCTTTTTTGACCGCTTCCTGAGAGACGATCAGTTGCATGGAGAGTTGGTCGATAATGGCTTTGCGCATTTCCGGACTGGCTGCTTCTCCCGAACTGGCACGTTGTTTAACCAGCAAGTCGACGCGTTCGTTGCTGATAGCAGTGCCGTTAACTGTGGCGGCGGTAGTGCCTGAAGCCGTTTTGCCAGCGGTCGTGCCTGAAGCCGTTTTTTGATCGGAATTGCAGGCACTCAGTGTCAGTAAGCAAGCGGTACTTAGCAATAGCAGGCGAGTTTTGATGATCATTCTGTACAGTTCCTTAAAGGTTGGTTTAGCGTGAAAGTATTCAGTCTGGATGAAGGCTCAGCTCGAACAGAATCAGGAAGCATTCATGCAGCTGCGGGTTAATTATAGCTCATGAAATGTGACCGGCTGATTAACTTGCCATTTAATTGCACGGCAAACAGGCCGGCGGCAGGCGTTTCTACAGATAGTGATTCTGAATTGGCGGCTTTCCTGATAAAATCGCGTCCTTGATAAATTCTTCAAAATATAAGTGAGAAAAACAGTAAGTCGTAAGTTGTAAGCAGGAGGTGTGAGGTTTCCACTGTCCACTTACCACTCAACTACTTGCCGTGGATAAACATGAGCAACGAAACATTACAGGCAATACGCGGCATGAATGATATTCTGCCGGACGAGGCAGAACTGTGGTTATGGTTTGAAGAAGTGGTGCGCGACTGGCTGGCAAGTTATGGTTATCGCAATATCCGCATGCCGCTGGTGGAACCCACAGGTTTGTTTAAACGCGCGATCGGCGAGGTTACCGACATCGTCGAAAAAGAGATGTATAGCTTTGAAGATAGTCTGAATGGTGACCAGTTGACCCTCAGGCCCGAAGGGACTGCATCTTGTGTGCGCGCGGTGTTGCAGCACAATTTGCTGTATAACGCACCGCAGCGACTGTATTACAGCGGCCCGATGTTTCGTCATGAGCGTCCGCAAAAGGGACGTTACCGCCAGTTTCATCAGGTCGGCGTTGAAGCGTTGGGTTTTACAGGCCCGGATATTGATGCGGAACAGATTTTAATGTGCGCAAGGTTATGGAAAAAGTTGGGCTTGAGCGATGTGACGTTGCAGCTCAATACGCTGGGGGATGCGGAGGCAAGACTGCGCCACCGCGCTAAATTGATTGCGTATTTTGAGCAGAATCTAGCCTTGCTGGATGCAGAGGCGGTGCGCCGTTTGCACAGCAATCCGCTGCGGATTCTGGATAGTAAAAATCCGGCGATGCAGGCGATGATTGAAGCCGCGCCGAAACTGATGGCAGAGCTGGATGAGGCGGCGCTGACGCATTTCGCAGCGGTGCAGGCAATACTCACACAACACGGTGTTGCGTTCGAGATCAATCCGCGTCTGGTACGGGGGCTTGATTATTACAATCGCACCGTGTTTGAATGGGTGACGACGAGGCTCGGTGCACAAGGTACAATTTGCGCGGGCGGACGTTATGATGGTTTGCTTGAGCAAATAGGCGGTAAAGCTGCGCCTGCCATGGGTTTTGCGATGGGGATTGAACGTTTGCTGGTATTGTTGCAAGAAGCGGGTATGCCCTTGCCGAAACCAAAAATTGATGTGTATGTGGTGCATCAGGGCGAGTTGGCCGCAAATCTGGCCTTTGTGCTGGCCGAGCAATTGCGCGATTTGGGTCTGCGCGTTATCCTGCATTGCGGCGGCGGGAGTTTCAAGTCACAAATGAAAAAGGCGGATGCCAGCGGTGCGAAGCTGGCTGCGGTCATAGGCGATGATGAAGCTGCGGTAAATGAAGTGAGTCTTAAACCCATGCAGGGCGGTGCGCAAATACGGGTAAGCGTGCAGAATATCGGTGCGACTATCAATAAACTAATCAAGCAGGAGTAAAGCATGGCAGTTTTGGATATGCAGGAACAGGAACAACTCGACACGCTCAAGGCCTGGTGGAAGGATAACGGCAACTGGACGATCAATCTGCTGCTGATCGTGGTGCTCGCTATCGCCGGCGTGCGCGGTTGGCAGTATTACCATCACAAGCAAACCAATGACGCGGCCAGTTTGTATCAGCAGTTTGTCGCACAATTGGCAAGTAATGATGCCAAGCGCGTCAATGATGCCGCCGCCGTTGTCACGGATAAATATGCGGGCACTCCTTATGCGCCGCGTGCCGCCTTGCTCGCAGCGCAAGTGAATGAATTCGGCAAGGATCTGCCTCATGCCAAAACGCAATTGCAGTGGGTCATTGAGCATGCTTCCGAGGCGGGTCTTAAAAGTGTTGCCGGTTTGCGCTTAGCCTCGATCTTGCTGGATGAAAAGGATTATACCGGTGCGCTGAAGTTGCTCAATGCAAGTCATGCGGATTCTTTTGATGCTTTGTATGACGATCTTAAAGGCGATGTATTGAATGCCCAGGGTAAGCCGGTTGAAGCGCGCGCCGCCTACAAGCTGGCATTTGATAAACTGGATGGAAAAAGCGACTACCGCAATTTGATTCAGCTGAAAATGGATGCTTTTGGAGCTGCAAAATGAAAAACATAGCACTGTTGTTGGCACTGCTGGCTCTGGCCGGTTGTTCCACAGTTAAAGACTGGGTAGGCAGCAAACCGGAAGGCCCGCAACCTGCAAAATTGGTTGAATTCAGCCAGAGTGCAAAAATTACCGAGCGCTGGCATGGCAGTTTTGGTGATGCGGGCGGCAATATCTTGCAGGCCGCCTTAACTGCCGACTCGGTGTACGGCGTATCCGGCAAAGGCGTGTTGACACGGCTGGATCGTGCAACCGGCCATGAGCTATGGCATATTGACAATAAACTGGCGGTCTCTGCCGGTGTGGGAAGCGGAGCCGGCCTGCTGCTGATCGGCAGCGACAAGGGCGACGTACTGGCCTTTGGACTGGATGGCAAGCTGCGCTGGAAGCATACCATTTCCAGCGAAGTGTTAGGCGTGCCGCAAGTGGCTGAGGGCGTGGTGGTGGTTCGCAGCGGTGACGGACACATCGCCGGCCTGGCCGCCGCTGACGGGAAACCTTTATGGATGTATGAACGCAGTACGCCAGCTCTGGTGGTGCGCAGTCACGCGAGTGTCGTCGTGCGGGATGGCGTGGTTTATGCAGGCTTTGCCGGAGGTAAGCTGGTGGCAATCAAACTCACCGACGGTTCACTGTTATGGGAAAACAGCGTATCGCAACCGCGCGGTAATACCGAGCTTGAACGCATCAGCGATATCACCAGTAACCCGGTATTGAATGATAAGCAGGTCTGCGCGATTGCTTTCCAGGGGCGCATCGCCTGTTATGAAACAACTCAGGGCAACCCCTTGTGGAGTCGGGATATTGAAAGCGACAAGGGGCTGTTTATTTCGCATAAGCAGCTTTACTTGAGCGATTCATCCGGCGTTGTCATGGCACTGGACAAAGACAGCGGCAGTACGGTGTGGAAAAATAATCAACTTTCCTTGCGCGACACCTCCGCTCCTTATGCCGATGATCACTTCGTGATAATCGGCGATGATCAGGGCTTTTTACATGTCTTAATGAATGATGACGGGCGCTTTGCTGCTCGCTTGAAGCTGGATGGCAGTGCCGTGCAGGTTGCGCCGCTTGAAATGGACAGCGGCATACTGGTGCAAACCCGCAGCGGCGGAATCTACTCGTTATCTATACACTAGACAACAATTATCAATTATCAATTATAAATAAATATGTTACCCACACTAGTATTAGTTGGTCGTCCGAATGTGGGTAAGTCCACTTTATTCAATCGTCTTACACGCAGCCGCGATGCACTGGTCGCCGATCAACCGGGCCTGACCCGGGATCGACATTATGGCAAAGGCCGTGTTGGTGAGCGCCCCTATCTGGTGGTCGACACCGGCGGTCTGGAGCCGGTCGCAAAAGACGGCATCATGTTCGAAATGGCCAGACAAAGCCGGCAGGCGGTAGACGAAGCGGATGTGGTGCTGTTCCTGGTGGATGGTCGTGCCGGTTGCACGCCTCAGGATCTGATTATCGCCACTGAACTCAGAAAAACCGGCAAGCCGATATTGCTGCTGGTCAACAAGGCGGAAGGCATGGCGCGTGCACGCGTGACGGCTGAGTTTTTCGAGCTGGGTCTGGGTGAACCTTATCCGATTTCTTCCGCGCACGGCGACAATGTGACCGAAGTCATTGAAATCGCGCTGGAGAATTTTCCCGAAGAAGTTGCAGAGGAAGAAGTTAATCACGAGCATCCGCCCAAGCTTGCGATTGTCGGTCGCCCGAATGTCGGTAAATCGACACTGGTGAACGCCATTCTGGGTGAACAGCGCGTGATCGCGTTTGATCAGCCGGGAACTACCCGCGACAGCATCTATATCGACTTTGAGCGCGATGGCAAACAATACACCATCATTGATACGGCCGGTGTGCGCCGTCGCGGCAAGGTTGAAGAAGCGATTGAGAAGTTTTCTGTGATCAAGACCATGCAGGCGATTGAAGATGCTAATGTGGTGGTGCTGGTGGTGGATGCCCGCGATCAGATCACTGAACAGGATGCGCATGTTGCTGATTTCGTGTTGCAGGCCGGGCGCGCTCTGGTGCTGGCGGTCAACAAGTGGGATGGTCTGGACAATCACCAGCGCGAGATGGTGAAAAGCGATATCGAACGCAAGCTGCACTTCCTGGGTTTTGCCAAGCGTCACTATATTTCCGCCCTGAACGGCAACGGCATCGCCAATGTCCTGACCTCGGTTAACCAGGCTTACGCTGCGGCGATGTCGAAAATGTCTACCCCTAAGCTTACCCGTGCTCTGTTGGGGGCTACCGAGAAGCAGGCACCGCCGAAAGTGGGTCGCTTCCTGCCCAAGATGCGTTATGCCCATCAGGGCGGCAGCAATCCGCCGCTGATCGTGATCCACGGCAGCGGTCTGGACAATATTCCCGCCAGTTATGCGCGTTATCTGGAACGTTCCTTTGCCGAAATTTTCAAGCTTGAAGGTACTCCGCTGAAGATTCAGTTTAATTCCAGCAAAAACCCGTTTGAAGGCAAGAAGCCGCGCGCGTTGACCGAGGCTGAACAACGCGCAGCACACCGCGCACGCATCCGTGGTCGTAAGTTGTACGGTAAACAATAAGGGCTCGTCCCTGGCATACATCCGCCGATCAGATATGCCTGATCCGGCGGGGCATTGAAACAGTACCGGAATCATTCGCACGGCAATCGCCTGCCCCTTTGCGAGCATCCTGCGCGGTGCCAGCTGAAACAATTTGGTGCGTTTCCTGGATGAAATTGCAGGTGCATCCAGCGTTTCTCATTATCACACTACGATGACCACTATGACTCAAATGACACCGCAAACCATATGTCTGGCTGACTATGCATCCCCCGATTTCCTGATCGACACGGTTGATCTCAACGTGAATTTTCAGCCGGGTGAAACGCTGGTGAGTGCGAAGCTGATGGTTCGTCGCGCAACGCATAAAACCACGGCCCCGCTGGTGCTTGACGGCTGCGAGCTGGAACTTGTCGCGATCAGTCTTGACGGTGTCAGCCTGGCAGCTGATCGTTATACTTTAACTGACAGCCAGCTGACGCTGAATAACTTGCCGGATGCCTTTATGCTGGAGACAACAGCCCGCATCCGTCCCGATGACAATACCCGCTTGTCCGGCCTGTATCGTTCCGCTAACGGTTATTTTACCCAGTGCGAGGCGCAGGGTTTTCGCTATATCAGCTGGTTTTTAGACCGGCCTGATGTGATGTCGCGTTATACCGTGACACTGCATGCGGACAAAGCGGCTTTTCCGCAATTACTGTCGAACGGCAATCTGCTGGACTTCGGTGATGAGGCGAACGGGCGTCACTTTGCAACGTGGCAGGATCCCCACCCGAAACCTTGCTATCTGTTTGCTATGGTTGCCGCAAAATTGGATAGGCTGTCAGACAGCTACCAAACGACTTCAGGGCGTGACGTCCAGCTGGCGATTTATGTTGAACAAGGCCGGCTGGCGCAGTGTCATCACGCCATGGCTGCACTGAAAAAGGCGATGCATTGGGATGAACAGACTTTCGGTCTGGAATGCGACCTGGATCACTATATGATCGTCGCGGTGGGCGATTTCAATATGGGTGCGATGGAGAACAAGGGGCTGAATATCTTCAATACCAAGTATGTGCTGGCCAGTAGCGAGGTGGCCACCGATACTGACTTTGAAAACATCGACCGGGTGGTAGCGCACGAATATTTCCACAACTGGACGGGCAACCGCGTTACCTGTCGCGACTGGTTCCAGTTATCGTTAAAAGAAGGGCTGACCGTGTTCCGCGATCAGGAATTCGGTGCCGATGTACACAATCGCACGGTAGCCCGTATCCGCGAGGTGCGCGGTTTGCGCGCGGCGCAGTTCCCCGAGGATGCCGGTCCGATGGCGCATCCGGTGCGTCCCGCCTCCTGTATCGAAATCAATAACTTTTATACCGCGACCGTTTATCAAAAAGGCGCTGAAGTCGTGCGCATGATACGCACGTTGATCGGCAAGACGGCTTTCCGCCAGGGCATGGATCTGTATTTCGAGCGTCACGACGGACAGGCGGTGACCTGTGACGAGTTTGTTGCCGCCATGGCGGATGCTTCAGGGCAGGATTTCAGCCAGTTCATGCGCTGGTATGAACAAGCCGGTACGCCGCAGGTGACGGCCTCAGGTGTTTATGAGCCAAGTGCGCAGTGCTACACACTGACGCTGAGCCAGCCTGCAGCAACGGATAGCAAGCAGCTTTATCATATTCCGGTCACCGTAGGGCTGATCGGTGCTGACGGGCGGGAACTGCCGTTGCGCATGGCCGGTCTTGCCGTTTCATCCACGCTGTCACTTTGTCATCAAACGCAATCCTATCGCTTCGAGGATGTCACCTCCGTACCCGTGCCCTCACTGCTGCGCGACTTTTCAGCGCCAGTCGTGCTCGAATACCCCTATAGTGATAAGGAACTCGCGCATTTGCTGGCGCACGATACGGATTCTTTTAACCGTTGGGAAGCAGGGCAACGCCTGTCCGGTCGCCTGATACTTAATGCGACCCATCATTCTGTGACGGATGAAGCGCTGCAGGAACTTTATGGCGCTGCCTGTGCGCGGCTATTGGCAACGGCTGATAGCGATCCGGCTTTTGCGGCTGAAGTGCTGACACTGCCGGGGGAATCTACCCTGGCGGAACAGTTGGACGTGGTCGATCCCGATGCGTTGCATGCCGCCCGCAACAATCTGCGGCGTTTTATCGCTGACAAATTGGGCGCGGAACTTCAGGTTTGCTACCAGCGCCTGACAACAAACGAGGCTTATCAACCTGATTCAGTGTCCGCCTCGCGCCGCGCCTTGCGCAATGTATGCCTGAGTTATCTGAGTGAAGAACAAACGCCGGCCAGTCGCACACAGGCCATGCAACAGTTCAACAGGGCGGATAACATGACGGATCAGTTTGCCGCGTTGTCCGTTCTGGCGCAGTTCGACTGCCCTGAGCGCACGCTGGCGCTGGATGCCTTTTATCAGCGCTGGCAGCATGAACCGCTGGTGGTCGACAAATGGCTGCAAGTTCAGGCAACCAGTCGCAGTCTTGATACACAGGCGGTGGTGGAACGACTGGTGCAGCATCCCGCTTTCGACATTCGCAATCCGAATAAAGTGTATTCCCTGCTGCGGGCCTTCGGCAGCAATCAGGTGCACTTTCATGCGCGGGACGGCTCAGCTTACCGCTTTATGGCCGCGCAGACCGTCAGGCTGGATGCAATCAATCCGCAAGTCGCCTCACGTCTGGCGCGCTGTTTCGACCGCTGGCGCAAGTTCGATGCCATCAGACAAAACCATGCTCGCGCAGCGCTTGAGACGATACGCAATCACGCCGGACTGTCTTCGGATGTATTTGAAATTGTCGACAGATCGCTGGCAGCGGTATAAATTTTAGTGTCATCAGCTCAACAATCAATTCGAGAGGCACGAGTGAGTTCTACGTATGACGAGTCATCATTCAAGGTGCTGCGCGGTCTGGAGCCTGTGCGTCAGCGCCCCGGCATGTACACCACGCTGGATAATCCGAACCATATCATCACCGAGGTGGTGGATAACGCTTGCGATGAAGCGCTGGCAGGCTATTCAAGTACCATCAAGGTCATCGCCCATACTGACGGCTCGGTATCGGTACAGGATGAAGGGCGCGGCATTCCGGTAGGGATACATCCGGAGGAAGGCGTGTCTGTGGTCGAGGTGGCTTTTACCGTGCTGCATTCGGGAGGCAAGTTCGACAAGGAAGCCGGCAATGGCGCCTATCGCTTTGCCGGCGGCTTGCATGGCGTGGGCGTGGCGGTCACCAATGCGCTGTCCACGGCTGTCGAAGTCACCGTCTACCGTGACGGCGGCGAACACCGCATCCGCTTCGAAAATGGCCTGGCGACCAGTCCGCTGGCGCGTGTGGCGGCCTGTGCAAAAAAGAAGACCGGCACCACGGTGCGCGCCTGGCCTGATGTCAAGTATTTCGACAGCCCTGCTGTGAATCTTGCGCAGTTGGAACGGGCCTTGCGCGCCAAGGCAGTCTTGCTGCCGGGTGTGACGATTACCCTGATGATAGAGAAAACCGGCGAGCTCAAGTCCTGGACTTATCCTGAAGGCTTGCGCGGCTATCTGTCCGAAGCGCTGAGCAATACGGAACTTGCCGCACCGATCTTTTCAGGGGAGCGTTACATCGCCAGGGGCGGTGATGACAGCTTTGTTGAAGGCGAGGGGGCGGCCTGGGCCTTTGCCTGGGCGGAGGAGGGGACTATCACCCGCGAATCCTACGTCAATCTGATTCCGACCTGGTCGGGGGGCACGCACGATGCCGGCATGCGCGACGGAATTTTTAATGCGGTGAAGAGTTTTATCGACTTGCATAACATGCTGCCCAAGGGCGTAAAGCTCGCCTCGGATGATGTGTTCTCGCGGGTGAGTTTCGTGTTGTCAGCCAAGCTGCTGGACCCTTCTTTTCAGGGGCAGACCAAGGAAAAACTGGTGTCGCGCAATGCGCTGAAGCTGGTGTCCTCGATGGTCAGCGATCCGCTGTTGTTGTGGCTGAACGACCATGTTGAATACGGCAAAAAAATAGCCGAGATTTCCATCCGTCAGGCGCAAAGCCGGATGAAGTCGGCGCAAAAGGTCGAGAAGAAAAAAGGCTCTTCGGTGGCGGTATTGCCCGGCAAGCTTACCGATGCAGCGGAATTTAACCCGGCCCGCAATGAACTGTTTCTGGTCGAAGGTGACTCGGCAGGCGGTTCTGCCAAACAGGGACGCAACAAGGAATTTCAGGCGATACTGCCGCTGCGCGGCAAGGTGCTCAATACCTTTGAGATTGAGCGTGACCGGCTGTTTTCCAATGCCGAAGTACACGACATTGCGGTAGCGATCGGGGTGGACCCGCACGGCATGAGCGATCAAATCGACCTGTCCGGCCTGCGCTATCACAGCATCTACATCATGGCCGATGCGGACGTGGATGGCTCGCACATTGCCACGCTGCTCTTGACGCTGTTCTTCCGGCATTTCCCAAAACTGATTACGGCAGGACATATTTATCTGGCGCAGCCGCCGCTGTTCCGCATTGATGTGCCGGCACAGGGTAAAAAGCCGCTGCGTAAAATGTACGCGCTCAATGCCGATGAACTGAGCTCGATCGAAGATCGCCTGCGCAAGGAAAAAGTGCGCGATGGCTCATGGAGTATTTCACGATTCAAAGGCTTAGGCGAAATGAACCCGTTGCAGTTGTGGGAGACCACCATGTGTCCGGACACCCGGCGCGCACTCTGTGTCGCACTCGATGCGGCATCGTTTATGGCGGCGGAAAGTACCATGAATATGTTAATGGCCAAAAAAGAATCCGGCTCACGGCGCGAATGGCTGGAGTTTCACGGTAACGAGGTAACAGCCGATGTCTAACGGAAATCGAATTGATGATAAATCAGATGAGGAAACTGGCCATACCCGTTCCCCTCACCTCAATCCTCCCCCGGTGAAAGCCCCTCTTTCTGATGCTCTCCCGCAAGCGGGAGAAGGGACGAACGAGGAAAGCAATTTTAAATCACCGGGTGAGGAAGCAAACGAACGCTTGCGCGAATTTTCTACTCACGTTCAGGATGAGTTATTTGACGCGGACCAATCCGCTGAACTGAAACCCGTGGAAGTTGCCGGAGAAGTTACCGGGCGAACGGGCAAAGCCGTCCGTCAGTTTCTGCCCCTGCCGGCTATGCCGGAAGGCGACACGGTGCCGCTTGCCCAGTATGCCGAGCGCGCCTATCTGGAATATGCCGTCTCGGTAGTCAAGGGGCGCGCACTGCCCGATGTCTGCGACGGGCAGAAACCGGTTCAGCGCCGCATCCTGTATGCCATGCGGGAAATGGGACTGACCCATAACAGCACATTCGTCAAATCCGCGCGCGTGGTCGGTGAAGTGCTGGGTAAATTTCACCCGCATGGCGATACCTCCGCCTATGATGCGATGGTACGTCTCGCACAAAACTTTTCCCTGCGTTATCCGCTGGTCGACGGGCAGGGAAACTTCGGTTCCCGGGATGGCGATAATTCCGCCGCGATGCGCTACACGGAAGCGCGCTTGACGCCGATTTCCGCCGTGTTGCTGTCCGAACTGGACATGGGCACTGTCGACATGATTCCGAATTACGACGGCCATTTCCAGGAACCTGCCATGTTGCCGGCGCGTCTGCCTATGGTGCTGCTCAATGGCGCCTCCGGGATTGCGGTCGGCATGGCCACGGAAATTCCTTCACACAATCTGATTGAAGTCGGCAGTGCCGCCGCGCTGTGCGTGCGCAATCCGGACTGTACTGATGAAGCACTGCTGGCCTTGATTACCGGACCCGATTTGCCGGGCGGCGCGCAGATCATATCCTCCCCCGCCGATATACGTGAATGTTACCGGGCGGGTCGCGGCTCCCTGAAGATGCGGGCACGCTGGACCGTTGAGGAACTGGCGCGCAGTCAATGGCGGGTGGCCGTGTATGAATTGCCGCACGGCGTCTCTTCGAAAAAAATCATGGAAGAAATCGAGGAGCTGACTAATCCGAAATTCAGGCTTAACAAGAAAACCCTGACGCCGGAGCAACTGCACAACAAGCAGTTGATTTTATCCGTGCTGGACAAGGTGGCGGACGAGTCCGACAAGGATCAGGCGGTGCGTCTGGTGTTTGAACCCAAATCGGGTCGCCAGTCGGTCGATGAGCTGATGACGATTCTGCTCGCACACACCAGTCTGGAATGCGGACTCTCCCTCAATATGGTGATGATAGGCATAGACGGCAGACCAAAACAGAAAGCCATCACCGATATTATCCGTGAATGGGGACAGTTCAGATTATCCACGGTACGTCGCCGCAGCAATTATCGTCTGACGCAGATCAATGACCGCATTCATGTGCTGGAAGGCCGCATGATCGTGTTCCTCAATCTGGATGAGGTCATCGCGCTGATACGCGAATCCGATGACCCGAAAGCGGCATTGATTGCGCGTTTTGAATTATCCGAACGTCAGGCCGAGGATATTCTGGAAATCCGTCTGCGTCAGCTGGCGCGCCTGGAAAGCATCAAGATTGAGCGTGAACTGAAGGGCTTGCGTGACGAAGCCGCTGAGCTAAATAAGCTGCTGGGCTCCGAATCCCTGCTGCGCCGCCGTATTGCCAAAGAGATAGAGGAGGATATCAAAGCTTTTGGCGATGACAGGCGCACCTTGATTGAGCAGGCGGAGCGCGTGGTGCTGACCGCAACGGTGGTGGACGAACCGGTGACCGTGATTATTTCCAGCAAATATTGGGGGCGCACGCGTCAGGGTCATGGTCTTGATTTATCCGCGATTGCCTTCAAGGAAGGTGACAGTCTACAGCGCATTTTTGAATGCCGCAGCATAGATCAGTGCATCGTGATTTCAAGTTGCGGCCGGGTTTGCAGTATGCCTGTGTCACAGTTGCCCGGCGGTCGGGGTGAGGGGGTGCCGCTGACCAGCCTGATCGAGTTGCCCTCCGGCGCGAAAATCGTACATGTGCTGTGCGGTGCGGCTGAGCAGTCCGTATTGTTGGCAACTGCCGCCAGTTATGGTTTTGTCTGTCACTTGGGTGATATGCTGGCGCGCAACAAGACCGGCAAGCAATTCATCACCATTGAAAATGCCGCGTCTGTTCTCGCCCCCGTGTTGTTTGACCCGGCTGAAAATGCCTGGGTAATTTCAGCCAGTCGTGCAGGCCGCCTGCTGGCCTTTCCGCTGGCAGAGATGAAACGGCTTTCCTCCGGAGGCCGGGGCGTGATAGTGATGGGGTTGGAAGAGGGCGATGAACTCATCTCGATTCTGGTCGCCGTTAAGTCAAAGCTGACGGTGATCGCGCAAAACGGGGCAGGTCGTGAACACTTGCTTAAACTGTCGGAAGCCGACTTGCAGACGCATTTTGGAAAACGAGCCCGCATGGGTAAATTGCTGCCACTGAAGGATAAATCCACGCTGATTCAGCTAAAAGGCAGCGACTGACTTACGGCAGGCTGTCAGGCGGCGAAAACCTGACAGCCTGTTATTCTCAGCATTACCTCAGGATTTCCTTAGTTAAGATATAATGCGCCATGCAGTGCTGATATTACAAGAGTTTTTGAGAGGGAGTCATTAATGCTTTGGCAGGATATCCTAAAGATTCGCAAAAGTTCTCCTCTGATTCACAACATAACCAATTATGTGGTGATGAACACGACCGCCAACGCACTCCTTGCGATCGGCGCCTCACCCGTTATGGCACACGCCGCTGAAGAAGTCGTCGAAATAACCGGCCTGGCGCAAGCACTGGTTCTCAACATAGGAACCTTAAGCACGCCCTGGATAGAGGCGATGCTCAAAGCCGGAAAAGAAGCGCATCGTCGCCGGATTCCCGTTGTTTTAGATCCTGTGGGCTGTGGTGCGACACAATTCAGAACCGATACGGCACAAAAGTTGATACATGAACTTCGTCCGGCCGTGATACGCGGAAATGCGTCTGAGATAAGAGCGCTCATCAGCTCGGGAGCGGCTACAAAAGGAGTGGATAGTCTGCATACGCCTGATGAAGTGCGTAATGACGCAATCGCCCTGTCCCATGCTGCCGGTTGCGTCGTTTCAGTCAGTGGTAGTATAGACTTGATCGTCGAGGGTAATCAGCTCATAAGAATTGCCAACGGTCACCCCCTGATGACCAAAGTGACCGGTATGGGATGCACTGCCAGCGCACTCACCGGTGCCTTCCTGGCAGTAAATGAATCCCCTTTGAGTGCTGCGGCCCATGCCATGGCCGTGATGGGCATTGCCGGTGAATTGGCCGCAGAGCGGGCCGTCGGGCCGGGAAGTTTTCAGATGCATTTCCTTGACGTGCTATACGGCCTCAGTGAGACTGACATGACACAAAACTTAAAGATTCGATACAGTTGTTAAAATAATGCTGCTCAGGCAGTAATCAATTCACAGAATCGAGCCGCTGCCATGCCGGAAAAAATTGATCTGGATTATACGTATATTTTCAATGCCGTCAGTAACGGCATGTCGATTAGTGATTTTGACTACGGCAGAATAATTGATGTCAATGACGCATGGATAAACGCGACTGGCATTACTCGCGAGGCTGCGGCAGGCAAGGCCGCATTTGAGCTGGGGCTTTGGGCAAATCAGAGCGAGCGTGAAAAGTGCCTAAGCCAACTTCATCAAAACGGAATCGTTGTTGATTTCGAGGCACATCTCCTCACCAGGGGCGTAGAAAAGCTGTATTTGCTCCAGGCAAAATCTGTGTACATACAGGATCAGCACTGCGTGCTCTGGGAGTTGCAGGACATTACCGCTCGCAAGCGTATGGAGCAGGAACTGCTTAGTGCCAACAAGCTGCTCAATACGATCATTAATACTGTCCCGCTGCGTATTTTCTGGAAAGACCGTGAATCAAACTATCTGGGTTGCAATGCCTTATTCGCTGCCGATGCGGGACTGCAAACACCCGATGAAATAACCGGCAAAACTGATTCTCAATTAGCCTGGCGTGCAGAGGCGGAATTATATCGTGCAGATGACCGGGACGTCATGGATCTGGGCATAGCCAAACTTGCCTATGAAGAGTGCCAGACCACGCCCGCCGGAAACAATATCTGGTTACGCACGTCCAAATTACCGCTTCGAGATGTCGATAAACAAGTCATTGGTATTCTGGGCGTTTATGAGGATATCTCAGCACGTAAACAGACTGAATTGTCTTTGCTTACAAGCGAAGCGCGCTATCGCAGCATCCTGGAAAGTGCCCCGATCGGCATCGTTTCCATTTCACTGAGCGGATATTTTTTACTGGTTAATCAGGCCTTCTGTAACATGCTGGGCTACAGCAGGGAGGAGCTGGAAAAGCTGACTTATCTGGACATAATTCATCCGGAGGACAAATCACTTGCCCGGTCTGAAAGGCAATTGCTCATTGAAGGGGAAATAGAAACTTATCGTAAGGAAAAACGCTATGTCCGCAAAGATGGCAGTGTCATTTGGGTGTCAATTACCTCCTCCTTAGAAAGAAATCAGTTCGGTGTGCCCGCCAATTTCATCGCACAGGTTGAAGATATCACAGCGCAAAAACAGAATATAGCCTTGCTTCTTGAAAGCAGGCGGGTGCTCAACGAGACACAAAAGATTGCCGGCCTGGGTAGCTTTTGTCTGGATATTCAATCCGGCCTGTGGCAAAGTTCTGAAATGCTTGACCAGATTTTCGGCATTGATGCAAGCTATCCACACTCCGTAGCGGGATGGGAGGCGCTGCTCCATGCCGATGACCGGCTAAGAATGTCCGACTATTTAAGGAACGAAATTCTGGGGCAGGGTATACGTTTTGATAATGAATACAACATCATCCGCCAAAGCGACCTTGCCGTGCGCCGGGTGCATGGTTTAGCCAAGCTGGAATTTGATGACCAGGGGCATCCTGTCACCATGCTGGGAACCATACAGGACATTACCGAAAAAAATAAAATCGAGACAGACTTGCGTATCGCGGCCACGGCTTTTCATACTCAGGAAGGAATTCTGGTCACCGATGCCGATAGATTGATTCTCAAGGTGAACAAGGCCTTTACGGATATTAGCGGATACAGTTCTGAAGAAGTACTCGGCAAAACGCCAGGTATTTTTCGTTCAGGGCGCCACGATGCCTCCTTTTATTCGGCAATGTGGAAGATGATCAACAGTTCAGGTTCATGGAACGGTGAAATCTGGAACAGGCGCAAGAATGGTGAAATATATCCGGAATATCTCACGATCACCGCAGTGCAGGGCTCAGATGGCATCATTTCCAACTACGTTGCGACCTTGCAGGATGTTACCCTCAGTAAGGCGGCTGAAAATGAGATCAGGAATCTGGCCTTTTTTGATTCATTGACGCAGTTGCCTAACCGGCGCTTGCTTCAAGACCGCTTATCCCGGTCCCTGGCTGCCGGCGAGCGCAGCGGAAAACCCGGTGCACTGCTCTTCATTGGTCTGGATAATTTCAAAAAAATTAACGATAGCCTCGGTCATGGCATAGGCGACTTGCTGCTGCAAGCCGTGGCAGGCAGACTTAAATCCTGTGTCCGCGAAGGCGATACGGCGGCCCGTTTTGGCGGTGATGAGTTTGTCATTTTGCTGGAAGAACTGAATAAAGATTTACTGGAGGCCGCCACGGAGGCTGAATCAATCGGCAGGAAAATATTGGCGGCGCTGCAACAGCCCTATTTAATCGGCCAAAGAGAGCTGTATTGCACTACCAGTATTGGCATCACTCTTTTCAAGGGACATCAGTTTGAACCGGATGATATTTTCAGGCAAGCCGACATTGCCATGTCCCACGCAAAGGATGCAGGCCGTAATGCACTGAGATTTTTTGATCCGAAAATGCAAGAAGCAATCGACGCCCGCTCTGCCTTGGAAGTCGAGTTAAGAAAGGCGTTAGAGTTAGGGCAGTTCGAGCTCTATTATCAAATTCAGATGGATTATTTGCAGCATCCGATAGGGGCGGAAGCCTTGATACGCTGGATACATCCGGAGCGGGGAATGGTGTCTCCCGCAGATTTTATTCCAATTGCAGAAGATACCGGGTTGATTATCAGTATTGGCCAGTGGGTGCTCGAAGCGGCCTGCTTGCAGCTAAAGAAATGGCAACAGAATGCGCTTACACGGGATCTTCTGCTGTCAGTCAACGTCAGTGCAAAGCAATTTCGCCAGGCGGATTTCGTTGCTAAAGTACAAGCAACCCTGCAATTTTATGCCATTAATGCCACACATCTTAAACTGGAACTGACCGAGAGCCTGCTGCTTCAGGATGTGGTGGACGTTATTGCAAAGATGCAGGCAATAAGCAAATTCGGTGTGCGCTTCTCTCTGGATGATTTCGGAACAGGCTATTCATCCTTGCAATATCTGAAACGCTTGCCTTTGCACCAACTCAAAATTGATCAGTCATTTGTACGGGAACTGGCGATTAATCATAGCGACAGAGCCATAGTGGACACGATAATCTCAATGGCGCGCAGTTTGAATCTTGAAGTGATTGCGGAAGGGGTGGAAACGGAAACGCAGCGCCGGTATCTTGAAAATGCAGGTTGTCCCAATTATCAGGGATATTTATTCAGCAAACCCGTCCCGTTCAACGAATTTGAGTTGCTGGTGAAAAAGTTCCATGAGAAAAGTCCGCTTTATCTACCGTCTGCTAAATAAAATATCGACGCACCGCCGGAAACAGCGCAGTCAGTGAGAGGAATAACTTTTAAGGATTGAATGTAGCTTGGAGCCTGTTCGCCGGCTGTTGCCACACCAGCGGAGAGTTCAACGGAGAGTTCAGCGGATTGCCGCGTGTTGACAACTGATCTTACGCAGAAGACCGGCAATGACTGCGTAACATCAGTTGCCAGGCTGCGTTAAGGCCCGACAGTGATTCTTTGCACCGGACAAAAGTCGCCATGCGCACTGCCGTTATCCCACCAGGTCGCGCGATATTCGCGTACTTCCGGTGTGGCCCCATCCAGCAGGGGGCGCTCGTCATAGCAGGGCTTCGTCATCGCAATGCAGAGAAATTCCCAAGCGCCATTATTGCGGCGCGATTCGAGCGAAATACCATGGTGCTCATACTTGGTAAACAGTACCTTGACCCGTTCCAGACCTTGATTGCGTTCTACGGCAATGGTCAGTTGCGTGACCGGACGCACTGTTGTGTCCTCAGTGCTGATAATACCCAGATCCTGTCCGATGGCATCGGTGTAGCCGTCGCTTAATTTGATACGCTGAATCAGGTTGGCCAGCCGGGTTAACGCGCCGGGCGGACATGCTTCGGGTGCCAGATCAAAGTTCGGCGGCACGGGTAGCGGATGAGTCAGCGGATCGGCGCCATTCATGATCATGTTCTTGTAAATGGTCGCCTCCAGCGCATATTGTTGGATGGCCGGATTCCAGTACTGCATGATCCACAGGCAATAAGCAATATCGCGTTGGGTTAATTTAAGCTGCTCGACTGTCACGCCGATGGCCATTGCATGCAGTGCCAGTTTGGCGGCCAGCAGCCCCAGAAAAATGATAAGGGCGGATTCACTTGCGGGTAAATAACTGCGATGTGCCATGATTTATCTCCTGGTTGTGGGTATATAAAACGGATTAATGAAACATCTTGTGTTCGGCTACAGCGGCACTTTACGGCATCGCGGCACTCGTCCGCAATAGGCTAAATGGCCTATGCATTTTGCTCTATGCCTTTTGGCCTATACGGCAAAATCGTCCGAAAAGCTGACAGCACATGCCGCGATTAGTCTGGCGATTTCACCGGCGGCGAGGGACAGGGACTGAAATAGCCACTGCGGCGCGGGTCATCGACTCTTAGGCGCCAGTCACCGTGCCTTAGGCGCCGGTCTGACCGCCTTAGGCGCCAGTCTCCATGCCTCCGGTGTGGGTCTGACCGCCTTAGGCGCCGGTCCTGGTGCCTCCGGTCACAGTCACGGTGCGTGCGCTGAGACTGACAGCGGAAAGTGCAGACTCCCGGTGCAGGCGGCGGGACTGGCAAGGCGGGCGCGGTGAGTGGCGCCTAAGAGTCGGCGACCCGCGCCTAAGGCGGTCAGACCCGCGCCTAAGGCGGTCAGACCCAAGCGGGAGGCATGGAGACTGGCGCCTAAGGCGGTCAGACCCACACCGGGGGCACTGAGACTGGCGCCTAAGGCGCTGAGACCGGCGCCTAAGGCACGGTGACTGGCGCCTTAGGCACTGAGACTGGCGCCTAAGGCGGTCAGACCCAAGCGGGAGGCACTGAGACTGGCGCCTTAGGCGGTCAGACCGGAGCGGGAGGCATGGAGACCGGCGCCTAAGGCGGTCAGACCGGAGCGGGAGGCATGGAGACTGGCGCCGGAAAGTCTCCATGCCATCCGTGTGTAAAGCACTGGGATATCCTGTTCCAAAAGCATTTAAAAAAGTACAGCCGCGATTCTTCGGGCTGCAGCTCGATATCCATACGCAAAAATCAAATCATCTGCAAATCTGGAATGAAGATTTATCATCTGTACAGCGATACGCAATTATTCAGTTCTCGGATCAAGATATCGTTCTAAAAGTTAAAGTTGTAGAGGGTCAAGAACTCGCGCTACTGAATACGACCGGCACAATCACCACGAAATATCAAGCCGGACTTATTACATGAGTTGCTGACAGCTTCTGACTATCATGCTTGCTGTCTTTTTTTGCCGTGGCAAAAGACGAAGCGGGCGCGGCATATATCAGCGGCTGGCCGAAACCCGCCGGTAAGGAAGGCGTGATGCTTTCACTGATGTAACACACTCGCCATAAAAGCGCGTTACCTCAATGAGTCCCTCACAAACAGGCCGAATCCTGTAAAACTCCGTCTACCAGTTGCAGGCTTTTTTGCATGCGGGAGGCCAGTGAAAGATCGTGAGTTACGACAATAAAGCTGGTGCCCAGTTGTTCATTGAGTTGTTGCATCAGATCAAACAAGGTTTCAGCGCTGTGTTTATCCAGATTGCCGGTTGGTTCATCGGCCAGCACGCAGGCGGGTTCAGTGACCAGTGCGCGTGCTACTGCGGTGCGCTGACGCTCGCCGCCGGATAGTTCACCGGGTAGATGATGCAGGCGATGCAACAGGCCTACTTTTTCCAGCATGGCCGCAGCAACAGGCTCGGTATCGCGCCGTTTCATGCCGCGTATCAGTAGCGGCATGGCGACATTTTCAAGCGCGGTGAATTCCGGCAGCAGATGGTGAAACTGATAGACGAAACCTAAAGACTGATTGCGGATCAGGCCTCGTTGCGTTTCGTTCATTTGCTGTACATCCTGCCCCAGTATCTCAACGCTGCCGTGGCTTGCTGTATCAAGTCCGCCCAGCAGATGCAGCAGAGTGCTTTTGCCTGAGCCGGAGGAGCCTACGATGGCGATGCGTTCACCTCGTGCAATATTCAGGCTGATGTTTTTCAGCACCGGCACTTGCAGTTTGCCCAGCATGAAGGTCTTGCTCAAATTGCGACAGGAAATAACGGAATCCTGAATCCCGAACCCTGCATCCTGATTCTTATTCATAGCGCAGTGCCTCCGCCGGTTGTGTTTTTGAGGCACGGTAACTGGGATACAGGGTTGCCATTATGCTGATTAAAAACGATAAGCCCGATACCAGCAATACTTCAGGGTAGCGCAGATCAGAAGGTAATTCGTTGATGTAATAGACATCCTTGGCCAGAAAATGCACGCCGAACAGGTGTTCGATGAACGGCACCACCACGTTAAGGTTTTCCGCCAGCAAGACGCCGCAGAGGGTGCCTGCCAGGGTGCCAATCAAACCGATCACGACGCCCTGTACGATGAAAATTTTCATGATGCTGCGCGGGGAAGCGCCAAGGGTGCGCAAAATAGCGATATCGGCCTGCTTGTCGGTGACGGCCATCACCAGGGTGGAGACGATATTAAAGGCGGCAACAGCGACGATCAGCGACAGAATGATGAACATCATCTTCTTTTCCATCTGCACTGCGCTGAAGTAGTTGCTGTTCTGATGCGTCCAGTCATTGGCATAAAAACCCGCCGGCAACTGGCTTTGCAGTCGGGCCGCCACGTCCGGGGCTTTGTCGATGTCGCCCAGTTTGGCACTGATGCCGGTGATCGCTCCGCCCAGTTGAAATAGCTTCTGCGCATCGTTGATATTGATCAGCGCCAGAGAATTGTCATAAGGCGCCATGCCGATTTCAAAGATTCCCACAATACGAAACTGCTTCAGGCGCGGCATCATGCCGGCCGGCGTGATTGAACCTTGCGGGGCGATCAGCATGACTTTTTCACCCATATGCACGCCCAGCGTACGCGCCAGATCGGAACCTAGCACAATGCCAAACTCGGTGCTGCGTAAATCGGTGAGCTTGCCCAGCTTTACCTTGTTGGAAAGCTCGGTAATGGCCGTTTCACGTGCAGCGTCGATGCCCCGCACCATCACGCCCTGCACACTCTGGCCGTAAGACAGCATGCCTTGTCCTTCGACGTAAGGCGCGGCGGCCAGAACCTGCGGGTTTTGTGTGACCCGGTTCAAGACCGCTTGCCAGTTGTCCATACGTCCGCCGTCCGCTACCACCTCCAGATGCGGCGAGGCGCCCAGCATGCGTGCGCGTATGTCTTTCTGAAAGCCGTTCATCACTGACAGCACAACGATTAATGCCATCACGCCCAGCCCCATGCCCAGCATGGAAATCAGCGAAATGAAGGAGATGAAATGATTGCGACGTTTGGCGCGCGTATAGCGCAGTCCGATGAAAAGTTCGTAGGGTTGCAAGGCGACTTGATCAGTGTGAGGAAACAGGGCGACAGTTTGCCACATTCCGGCAGCGGATAACAGTGTGATCTTCTCCGGTTGTCTGTGATTTAGGGTTGTTGCCCTGAATTGGTTTAATTTTTGCCGGGGGCAGCCCGGCAGCGGGTTACTTTTTAGCTTTACTATCATATCAATATGTTGTGTACGCAGAAACGCAGCTTGATTCAAGCTGTGTTTTTTTGCGTCGCCTGAAAAAAGTAACCAAAAAAGAAGGCGACCCCGGTTTGCCGCGCCGCCAGTCTGATGTCACTCTGGCGGCGTACCCTCGATAGCCAATCAATAGCGGGGCTGCGGAAATCGCACGATCCGCTGCCGCTCAATACCGTGTTGGCTCAGTCAACTGACGCGTTTTTGTTTCGCCAAAACGGTTGCCTTACATTGCAAGGCAACCTGTTTTCGCCCAACATCACCGCTGTTTGTGAATGATCTTCGGCGGCGCACAGGGGCTCGGTGCTGTAAGGTGTGCATTATTTGTTTTACTGCCTTGCATATAGAATCATATTTTTCCAAGGGCAGGGGATGTTTTAGCGCCTCAATCAGTAACTGAGTCTTAATGGAAACTGAAGGTGTAAAACACATCAATGGCGTTATCTGCGCCTGCCTGGGTAACAATATTGATTCGCGGTGTCAGGGCGTAAGTCAATTTGGTGACGCCGGCGGCGGCGGTAACGCCCTGTGAATAACTGATGAAGGCTTGCTGCGAGAGTCGCTTGCCGACGGTGATAATCTGACTGCTGATCGGGCTTTCCGTTGTTGCTGAGCTAAGTTCACCTTGCCGCAAAGACAACTCATCCACACCCAGTGCCTGTTTCAAATGCCCGGTGATTCCCCCTGACCCGCCGCCCAGTATGCTGCCGGCAGCAGAGAGCAGCATTGCAGAGTCGGTGCCGGTGATGCTGGGGGCGCGCCCGAGTATGATCCAGGAAAGCTTTTCAACATCGGGAACTTCGGGTGTTGACAGCAGTTTAATGACCGGATGCAAGGCGGTTCCTGTTACCTGCACGCCCGCTTCAACGCTCAGGCCGCTGCGCACGGCAAGAATATTCAGGCCGGGATCATACAAAGCGCCCTGAAAATTGACGATGCCGCGCTGTACATTCAAATACTGTCCGTACGCTTCGAAGGTGGCATCGCGGGCGGTGATGCTGCCGGTCACGCGCTGTGCATCGTGTATAGCCAGTTGTCCTGCCAGACGCGCTTCGAGCCCTGCCGCGCGCAGGTAAAAATGCTCGCCCAGATTCAAGACCGCATCAACCGATACTTGTCGCTTCTTGCTCGTTGCCGTCTGCCGGCCGGTGATCACCACATCGTCCGACAAGCCCGGACGGTCGCTACCGGTTTGGCTGATCAATCCTGCCTCTGCGGTAATGTTGCCGTCCAGGGCGAGCAGGGCGTTGCTCAATGTCGCATGTCCGCTGCCCGAAGCGATGATCCAGCGATCCGGGCGTAAAGATAAGGGAAAATGGCTCGCACTGAAGGCCAGATTGGCATTTTTGCCGTCCAGCTCAAGCACACCGGATGCGCTGATTTTTCCCGCTTCAGCATCAAGCTTAAAACTGTTAAGCAGGGTATCTTTGGGCTTTTCTTCATGCGGCACGCTGAAGAAAAGCTTATCGATATGCAGGGCGTGCTGGTCAAAATGTGCGCTCAGTTGCCCCTGTTGCAAGCGCAGCCCCTGATCAAGCAAGGCCAGCGACAGCGCTTCGCCGTGCAGCGCTCCTTGCAATCGGGGAGCGGCAAGGGAGCCGGCTATTTCTGCATCCAGCGTGAGCTTCCCGCCGCTGTTGAGATTGTCGTTGATGGCAGGCCCCAGCCAGGAAAGATCCGCTATCTTGAGCTGTACTTGTCCTGTCAGGGGGGCGGTCTTTATGTCCTGCTTGAACGGCATGCTGATATTGGCCTGCCAGTCACCCAGTCGTGTGCCCCGGGCGCTGAGCGTTGCCGCCAGTTGCCCGTTGTTGCTGTGCGCATTGAATTGTAAAGTCTGCAATCCCAGCGCGGTAGCACCCGGCAATACCCAGTCGCCGCTTTCGCGCGCGACATGCACATGACTCTGTGCGTTGGATGACAGATACCATTCGCCGCCTAAGCGCAGGATGTCACCGTGTATTTTAAAGTCAGGCCGGAGACCTGAGCCCGCGCGTAGCCCGATACCGGTGAAGCTCCCCTGGCTGTGCCATTGGGCAGGTGTCCAATCCAGATTGGTAAGGTGCAGCCTGCCGCCGGCAAAGGCCAGTTCAGCGTGCCCGACAGACAGATGCTCCCGGCTCAGATTGAGGCTAGAGCTCGACAGCAGATTGAATGGCAATGCGCCAGTGCCGGTCAGTTTGGTCAGTGCGCCTTGCCATTGCAGCCCGTCGGTAAGTTTGCCGGCGGCTTGCAGGACAATAGCGGTTTCATCATCTATTCTGACGTCGGCATGCATCTCATTGCGGGCGCGGCTGCCCTGAATGTCCAGTTGCAGGGCTTGCAGTTGCTGCACACCGGCAACGCGGTAATTTTTTGCATTGATATTCAGTGCCAGGGCATCACCTCGCAAGGTTCCGCTGCCGCTGAAACTGTCGAGATAATGTTCGCCGGGCAGACTGAGTTTATGTGCTTGCGCATCAAGGGTTACATCCGCTTTTGCCAGAGAGCCGCTCCAGCTGGCGCGGGCATTAAGCGTGCCGCCAAAGCCCGCACCGAGTTGGGCTAATGCCGGCGCTGCAATTTCCAGTTGCAGCCGGTCAGATGCTTTACCCAAGGCACCATGGATATTCAGGTGATTATCGCCCAGCCGCAATAGTGCCTCACCCTGACTGATATGCGGGCCGGAAAATGCGATTTGGCCGTTGCCGCTGACAGGCTGACCGGACAGCTGACTGTCCTTGATCGAAAAACTGAGCCGGCCTGCGAGATGCGGCTTGATTTCTCCCTTAAGCGCGAAGTCGGCATTCAAATGTGAAGAAGGGGTTTGTATGAACTCACTTAAATCAAACCGTTGCAGCTGGCCATTCAAGTCAAATAGCAGCCTTTCATGCAGATTTAATTTGCCAGAGGCCCGGAGTGAGGCCTTTCCCCGCTGCAGATGCAACTGGTTCAGCGTCAGGGTGTCGGCTGTTTTGTGCAATGCGGCATCAAGCTGCAACTTGCCATCGCTTAACTTGAGCAAGCCATGCTGATCCTGCTGGTCGCCAATGAGTTTCAGCCGGCCAGCCAGTTTTGCCGTGCGCAATCTTGTATCCATCAAGGCCGGATCCAGATTCTGAATAATCAAATCGGCAGTGCCTTCCGCCCGCTTGAGTTGCCAGCTTAAGCTGCCGGAAATCGCAGAATGCTTGCCGCAACTTAGCATTAACTCATCCAGCTTAACGCGCTCTCCGGACAGGGTGAGCTGCGCCTGTGCAGAGCGTAGCGGCAGTCCGTTGCGATCAAACGGAGCCGGGGCATTATTTGTCAGGGTGAGCTTGCCTGCGATGAATTGCCTGCCGTGCAAATCCGCCTGCAAGGTGAGATCAGCGCCGGGTGCTTTTGCCCAAAAGGCGTGCGGATCAAGGCCGCTCAGCTTGAGTTGCAAAGAAGCGACGGGCAAGTTGGCATAGGGAACGAGCTGCATTGTTGCATTGCCTGCAAATTTCTCGCCGCTGCCTTGTGCGGTTAATGTCAATTGCGTCAGGTTGCCCTGCAGCCTGGCCGCAATACGAGCCGCACCCGTCAAGGCGGTTTCGGCAGTTAAATCCGCACGGGCCTTGATTGCAAAGGGTTGCCGGCCATTGAGCTGCCCTGATGCGTTAAACTGTCCATAGTCAAGGCGGGCTTGCAGGCTGTGTAACTGGTGCAGCAGGCCATCACTGCTGAGCTTCGCTGTCAGATTGCGGGCGGAAAATTCCGCTGTCTCATCGCTAAATACCTGTAACAAGCCGATATGCAATTTTTGCACCGACAGTGCTAGCGGCAGTTGCAGTGTATCCGGATAGACGGACGGGGCGGAGGATGAACTGTGTATTTCCAGCTCTGCTGCCGTTAAGGAGATTATTTCAAGTTTTCCGCTTAGCAGTGCGACAGGTCGCCAGGCTAGATGAGCGTCGCGCAGTGTAATGTGCAGATCGGGGCGATTGATGACCAGGTTCTGAGCACCCGGTGACATCAGTAAGCTGCCGCTTATCCCGCTAACACGGCCACCGCTCATGCGCATCACGCTGCCGGCCAGATATTTCAGTCCTGTGTTGCTGAGCATTAACCAGGCTGTCACAGTGGACAGTGTCAGCAATAAGCCAAGCAGCAGCCGGCGTTTGCGCATGGTTGTCATCAGAACGCCACCGCCAGCGAAAAATGCAGTTGCAAAGCGTTTTGTCCTTGAGCCAGATCGAGCGCCAGAGGACCTGCCGGGCTGCGCCAGCGTACCCCGCTGCCATAACCTGTCGACAGACGCAGTGCGGACAGCGTATCGGCTACGCCGCCGCTGTCGGTAAACACCGCAATTCCCCAGTTATTGTTCAACCAGTGGGTATATTCGAGGCTGGCAGTGCTCAGCACCCTGCCGCCGACCACCGCAGTGCCTTGAGGTATGCCCAGACTCTGGTAGTTATAACCGCGCACCGATTGTGAGCCGCCTGCGCGAAACAGGTAATCCTGAGGGATGCCATTGCTGGAGTTAGCTGCGGTGTATCCGAATTCGCCACGCAAGGACAGTGTGTCGCGGCTAAGTCCCATCGGCCACCATAGCTGTTCACGGACGTAGCTGCGCAAAAAATTGCTATTTGACATCAGTTGTCGGCTGCCACCGCCGATTCGGAATTCGCTGGAATTTCCTTGTCTGGGGTAGAGCAGATCATCGACTGCCCGACGATGCCATTGCCAGTCCGGCACCAGAGCCTGATCGTTTTCGGCAATGCCACCTGCCGGTATCAGCTGTTCCTGTTGCCAGCTCAGGCTGGTTCTGGTCTCGATTTGGCCTTGCGTGCGACTGCGGGTCACAGCCAGCTTTTGGGTTGCCGTTTTCAGCCCCTCAATTAGCGTATTCTCGTCCGCCAGCCCCCAGGAGAGCAGGTAACCATTGTCATCGGGCAGGGTGTCTATGCTGCTTGTGAAAGTCTGGCGGTTTTGTTCGAGACGAAGTCCGCTGCTCAAATTCCATGCACTGCCCAGGAAATTGTGATCCAGATAGTTGATTTCACTGCGTGCGCCGTTGTTGGTGCTGGCGCCGAGTCCGGCAGACAAACGCCGGGTCCTGGTTTCGGTGAGCACTACCTTGACCTGTGCGGCTTGATGTTTGGCAGGATCAGGATCAATGTTAACCATCACGGAGGCGAATTGTGGCATGTTCTGCAATCGGCTCTGAAAGAGAAGCAGAAGATTTCGCTGATACGCGTCGCCTGCGTGAAACGGCATCTGGCGCAGCACCAGGCTTTTATTGTAGCGTTCAAGACCGCTGATAGTCAGATCGCCAAAACGAAATGCCGGTCCGGAATGAATAACCACGGTTAAGCTGGCGCTGGCCGTGGCCGGATCCGCTTCGGCCTGACTGCGCTCTATACTGGCAGCGGCATAATCTTCGCGGCTGACGAGATCTAGCAGGGCTGTTTTGGCCTTTTCCCAGTCTTCCGAACGAAACGGCGCGGAGACTTTCAGATGCCACGCGGCACGCAATTTTTCGCTACGGACAAGATCGGCGGATAAGTCTCCTGTGAATTCGATATTGACTTGTGTAACCCGGGTGAGCGGACCCGGAGTGACGGTCAGAACCTGCATGTCATCTGCCGTGATGGCCGGAGTGAAATAACCTTCGCTGGCAAGCAGTTCGCCGATTTCGCGCTGAGCGCGCCGCAGGAAGGTTGCGCGAGCGGTTTCATCTTGCAGCGGCGCTGCGGGGAGCACAAAATACGTCTGGATCAAGGCTTGCAGTGAAGCCGGTGCAGGCTGCGTGTAGACGAGTGTCATGGCTTGCGGGCTGCCAGCCAGTATCAGCCAGATAAACAGTATTCGCATCGGGAAGTGGCCGGCTGTGCTCATGGCTGCCCTTGATTATTTTCGCTAAGCATGTCACATTCTAGCCGTTAAGTTGAGTATAGTCAGTGTGGTAAGTTAAAAGGGCAGATAATTTGCCGGTAAAACGCTCCCCGCTGGCGGTAATGCGGTCTCTTGCTGCGGCTCAACTGGCGGGAATGTTCAAATTGGATGACTTCAGCCGCCTGTTTTCATCGCTAATTTTCTCATTCGTGTGTAAAACGTTGAAAACTAAGCCGGATGCAGTAGAATAGCGATGAAAATCATTGCGCAATCCAGGAACTATCCAAAACAATTTTAGTCTGATACCGCGTTAATCGTAGTAATGCCGGTAATTTTTAAGGAGACAGTGGTGAATGAAATTCTGCAATTTTTGAAGAATAATGGTGAGAAACTTGATGTGGAGATTGCAGAAGGTGCCGGTATCTCGCTCTCAAAAACACGCTGCTATTTGACTGAGCTTGCCGCAAAAGGCGAAATCAGGACCTATCATTCCACTCGTTTTCTTGAGGGAAGAAAAATTGAAGGCATACGTTGCCGCCTGGCCGGCTTGACCCCCTTGCCAAAATGGTCATAGTTGCATATTGGGCGCGCGGCTTTTTATGAACGGAAACGGTTACATCAGTCTGAGCGGTTTGCCTGCAGCGCGCTGATATAAGGCATCAGTTTTAAGCTGCCGGTTCTTCCGCCTGCTGCTGCATCGTCCACATCAATGCATAGATGCCATTTTTGCTCAGCAACTCAGCATGCCGTCCGCGTTCGACGATGTGACCTGCTTCCATTACCAGAATTTCATCGGCTTCTATCACCGTGGATAAGCGGTGTGCGATGATCAGGCTGGTGCGGTTTCTGGCAATTTCCAGCAGTTCGGACTGTATCGCCTTTTCAGTTTTGGTATCTAATGCGGAAGTTGCTTCATCAAGGATCAGTATCGCCGGATTTTTCAGCAGGGTGCGGGCGATAGCCACGCGTTGTTTTTCGCCTCCGGAGAGTTTAAGTCCTCTTTCACCGACGATGGTTTCCCAGCCTTGCGGCAGCGATACGATAAAATTTAAAATGTGCGTCGCGCGTGCCGCGTTGATGACTTCATCTCGTGTGGCGTCCGGCCTGCCATAGGCGATATTGTAATAAATGCTGTCGTTGAATAACACCGTGTCCTGGGGCACCACGCCGATAGCCGCTCGCAGGCTGTCCTGAGTCACCTTGCGTATGTCCTGGCCGTCAATGCGGATGCAGCCCTGATTGACATCATAAAAGCGGAACAGCAAACGTGCCAGCGTTGATTTTCCGGCACCGCTGGTGCCTACCACGGCCAGGGTTTTGCCTGCCGGTATGGTGAAATTCAAGGCGTGCAGGATGGGGCGGTCGGCGTTATAGGAGAAGCTGACATTTTCAAAGGAAACTTCGCCTCCCAACACCGATAACCGGCTGGCATCGCTGGCATCCTCAATCTCTCTCGGGCGCTGTAACAGGGTAAACATGCGCTCGACGTCCGCGATGGATTGCTTGATCTGGCGGTACATTACCCCCAGAAAACTCAAAGGCTGGAACATTTGCAGCAGATAGGCATTGACCATCACCAGATCACCCAGCGTCAACGTACCATGAACCACGCCGTTGGCCGCACGCAATATCATCAATGTCACACCGATGGCGATGGTGCCGGCTTGTGCCGCATTGAGCAGGCCCAAGGATTGCTGCGATTGCAAGGAAACCTGTTCCCACTCCGCAAGCCTCGCGTCGTAGCGCTGCGCTTCATAGCGTTCGTTGCCAAAATACTTTACCGTTTCATAGTTGAGCAGGCTGTCGATGGCGCGGCCATAAGCCTCCGAGTCCAGCGTGTTGGCGCGGCGCACAAACTGAGTCCGCCAGTCGGTAATGGTGACGGTAAAACCGATGTAGGCTGCGAGAGTTGCCAGTGTAATCAGTCCGAACACCCAGTCCAGTTTGACGAACAGAATGACCGCCACCATCAGGATTTCCAGCACCGTCGGGGTGATGCGGAACAGCAAAAATCCTGCCAGACTGGAGATGGCCTTGGAGCCGCGTTCAATGTCGCGCGTCACGCCGCCGGTCTGACGCTCCAGATGAAAACGCAGAGACAAGGCGTGTAAATGTTCAAACACCACCAGGCTAACGCGGCGCATGGCGCGCTGGGTTACTTTGGCAAAAACCACATCGCGCAGATCGGCAAAGGTCGTGCTGGAAAAGCGTAACAAGCCGTAAGCGATGATCAGGGTGAGCGGTAACACCAGGCTGGCCTGAGATTTACCCAGCGTATCTATAATTTGTTTCAACACCAGTGGTACGGACACTGAGGCCAATTTCGCGCCCAATAACAGGGCAAGCGACAGAAAAACCCGCCCGCGAAATTCCCACATATAAGGGAACAGGCGTCCGATAGCACGCAGATCGGTGGGCGTTGCAGGTTCGGTATCAGTTGAAGAATGGGGCGACATGGTTTCAGTATCAGTAAGAATGAACTGATGTTACCTGATTAACACGCGGTTTATTCATCCGCCTTACATAAAAATGCAGATCAAATGACCGCAACGGCAATTTGATAACCGTCTGTCTGCTCGCACGGGATGATTTTGCAGCATGCCAGCTGGCGGCTTCGTTCCCGGCTGTTTTCTGTCAGCGGCAGGCCAAGTGCCTTGCTGCAGGCTTCCATCTGCGCCCAGGCCAGAGCAAAGTTGCCGGAGAATGCCGGTAAATACAGTCGGGTGAGTGCGCCCGTTTCCGGCGGCGGATCGGCGGCTACAATATCCACACCCAGTTTGACATCGCGGGATAAGCCGATTAACAGGTTGTTGCCGGCATAACTTAAGCTGATATATCCTGTCGGGCAGACGGGGCCTTGCAATGTTTCAGTGAGTTCTGTGCTGTTCAACAGTTGAGCACATAATTCACGCAATCGCTTGCGTGCTAATTGGCGAGCATCAACCCGAGGCAGATTTAGTTCGCATAACAAAAGAGCAATGCCGCCGGCCTCTAACACTGCAGGGCGTTCAGGCCAATTGAACAGTTTTAAAGGGGCACTCACAATGGCTATGGCCTTCTCGCTATGCAGTGCCCAGGGCCGACTGTTTTAATAAGGCCTCAAATTGCGCCACCGGCACCGGCTTGCTAAACAAGTATCCCTGATAAGCCATGCAACCTATTTGGGCAAGAAAATCTCTCTGCTCCTTCGTTTCGACACCTTCGGCCAGAACTTCAATGCCCAGGCTCTGTGATAAAGTCACAATTGCTTTGGCTATCGCGGCATCGGTCGGATCGTTGAGTAAGTCAATTACAAAGGTGTGGTCAATTTTTAACTGATCAAACGGTAAACGTTTCAGATAGGATAGCGAAGAATATCCTGTGCCGAAATCATCCAAAGAGAAGTCAATACCCAGAGATTTCAGGCTGTTCATCTTGGAAATGATGGATTGTAAATCGTTCAGTAACAAACTCTCGGTAAGTTCCAGTTTAAGTTTGCCAGGTTCCGCACCCGTATGATCAAGAATGGCTTGAACCTGATCTACAAAGTCAGGATGCTGAAACTGCCGCGCACTCACATTGACCGCCAGAGTTAAATGAGCAAATTCAGCTTGCGTTTTCCAGCTCACCAGCTGCAGGCAGGCGGTTTCCAGCACCCATCTTCCCATATCCAGGATCAATCCGGTTTCTTCGGCCAGGGGAATGAATTCATCCGGGCACACCAAACCCCGTTCAGGATGTATCCAGCGTATCAATGTTTCGGCTCCCAGTGGTTCATTTAAACTGCCTACCTGAATTTGATAATATAAATGGAACTGATGCTGTTCAAGTGCGATATGTAATTCGGCTTCAAGCACCGCGCGGGCATTGATGGCTTTTTGCATCTGCGGATCAAAGAAACGCAATCCGTTGCGGCCCATTGATTTTGCCTGGTACATTGCAAGATCAGCTTGTTTCAGAATTTCGCCTGCATCTTGTGCCGCGACGCCGAATAGCGCGACACCAATACTGGACGAGCACGGGTAAGGTTGTCCGCCAAGGTCATAAGGTTGATTCATTGCAGCGAGCACTTTCATCCCTATCGTTTCCGCCCGGTTCGCCGCTTCAGCGATTTCATGACTCAAATCCTCCAGCAGCAGCACAAATTCATCGCCGCCTAAGCGGGCCGTTGTATCGCCTTCTCTCATGCAGTTAAGCAGGCGTTGTGCCACTTGTTCCAACAACAAATCGCCCTGCGCGTGCCCCTGCGTATCGTTGAGTATTTTGAAATTCTCCAGATCAATAAACAGTAAAGCGCCATACCACTTGTTGCGATGACTGGTTGCGAGTGCCTGATGCAGGCGGTCAAGCAGAAGCCGGCGGTTAGGCAGGCGGGTAAGCGGATCATAGAAAGCGAGATATTTAATTTCATCTTCTGCCGTCTTGCGATCGGTAATGTCGATTTGAGTCGCGACATAATTGTTTACCGCACCATCGTCATCCTTTATCGCAGTGATCGTCTGCCATTTCGGGTAACACGACCCGTCTTTGCGGCGCCCCCAAATCTCTCCCTGCCACGCTCCGGTGCGATTAATACTCTCCCACATTACTTTAAAAAATACCCCGTCGTGATGACCTGAACTGAACATGCGCGGAGTTTGACCCATGATTTCTTCAGCGTTATAACCTGTACTTTCCAGAAATGCCCGATTGGCTGTCAGAATGATTTCATTGCAATCAGTCACCATAATGCCAACCTGCGCCTCGAAAGCCGTGGCGGCGATACGGAGTTTATTTTCTGCCCGACGACGAACTTGAAGTTCCCGCGACATTCCGGCAAAGGCTTCCTGCACCGTATCTGCCATACGATTGAATGAAGAGGCTAACTCGCCCATTTCGTCGCGGGATTTGACGGCCAGACGGAAGCTGTGATCTCCCGCCTGAAAATTGCGGATTCCGACTATCATGGCAGTAATATGTTTAGTCAGGACATTGGCCATCAGGACGGCAACGCCAATAACCAGCAACACCATAAGCGTGGTCGACAGGAGTAACTGCCAGGCCGTGTGAGACAGAATGCTATTGATAGCGGCTATTTGCGCAGTTCTTTCCTGTTTAAAATCCAGATCTTTCTGTGCTATGGTGCTGGCAATATGCTGTTTTGAACTTATTGCCGCCTGATGAAAATCATCGACATTTGCACCGATAGTAATATAGCCAAATCCGCGCCTGCTGTTGCCATACTGCCCGGTGTAGTATGGAATTGAAGCTGCGGTGGTGAGTTTCCATAATCCGGTGAAAAAGATCACGAATGAACCTGAGCCTCCGTTTTCCGTTAACTGATTCCAGCCTTGGCATTGAGGGGAGAAATTCAGGTATCGGCAATCGAGCCCCAGCGTTCCTGCCTTAACCAGCGCCGCAGCGGGTTTTTTCTTTAAAGACTGGTCGAGGAATTCGGGTGTTTGGGCGAGGAATTTATTTGATGATATGCCCGAAGTTTGCCACGATTGATATAGCGACTGATCCATCCAGGGTGTTTCCGGCAATCCGCTTTGTGCGTTGTAGCCGGCGATGAAATAATCTCTGGGATGGGCGATAGCCCGGCTTTTATAATCCCACATGAAAGCATAGTTGCCGGCAATCGCATCGGGAATCGAAGTATAGCGTTGCGCAGTGGGAACAATCCGGTTGGTGAATTGACGGAGATGATCATGGTCGAGAGCCAGCGTAACGTAGCCTGTGCGGACGCCATTCTGCTCAATTGGCGTTGCCCAGCGTATTATTCCCTTGAAGTGCCTGCCGAGCGGATTTTCCGTTCCCGCGTAAGCTGATTGTTCCGGCAAGAAGGGGATGCCCGCCTTTTTTGCTGCCTGAGGGGTATACGGGCCGATGACATGGCTGCCGACGTAGGTTCCGATCACTTCAGAGACATACACCTCGCCTGGTTTGAGTTTTTGTAAATCGTGCCAATAGGTCTCCGCCTTGGCAAATGTCTGTAAGCGGTCGCTGACATTGGCCAGTGCCGGCTTGTAAAGGCTGCCTGCAGCCACTTTTATCCGCTCTCGACCATCAATCCCGACAAAAGTCATTTCAGCATAGAGTGGCCGCATTTCTTTGCGGCCCAGATATTCTGGCGCGCGGGCGCTAAAATCTTTCGTGTTGTCAGCCAGGGCCGCTTTAGGATCGGCAGCAAGCGAGGAATCAATCCCTTCTGCTTGTGCCGGTTGCCAATGTTGTCCGTCGGCAGCTAACTTCCACTGCCCGTGGATAAATAACTCGCGTTTTCGATCTGACAGAAAGGCGCGATATGCTGAGGCATCCGGATTAATTCTGGCCGCTTGCAAAATATCGCGATCGCGATCGTAAAGAAAATCCGCAACATCGCGTGCGGTATCCGTCGTCAGTCGTTCAATGCTTTCGCGCGAGCGGTCATCTAATGCACGGGTCGCATCGGTGATAACCAAGTCCCCGACTGATCTGATGGTAGTCAACATCCGGTCTGCCATAGCCACCGAGCGTTCAGTTACGCTACTACCCAGTTGTCCTGCATATTTCCAGGCCAGTAGCGCCAGAATCAGCAGTGGCAGCACCTTGATCAGGATGAATATGGTGATCAGTTTTGCGCGAATACCTGAAAATCGTTCATCCAGCCAAGTAAATTTGCTCAATCTCTTTCTTTCCGTTGCCGAACGTTTTGCAATTACAAATTAACTGCAGCTGCTCAGTAGTCAGGTGATTTTTTTCACACGTAACCTTGAAACAGAGCTCAGTGCTCATCATACCAAATCGCTTGGGCTACCGGAGATAATTACGTTGATCGTAATGAAGACACATCAGAGAAAATATTATCACGACAAGGATCGGGGAAGACAGCCTGACCCGTATCGCTGCCACAGCAATTTGACCGGATCTTGAACGTAAAAAAGCCACGAAAGAACCGCAGTTCCTTCGTGGCTTAGCACAAAATCAGTTTAAAGCGTGAATCCTTCGTGGCTTAGCAGCAAATTGGTTTAAGCTGATTTCCTGCGACGTATCATGCAACCCAGCAGGCCAAGACCGCCCATCATCATGCCGTAGCTCTCCGGTTCAGGAACAGCTGAGGTCAGATGGTCGGAAGTACTGAAGGTGGTGAATGAAGTGGTATTGTTGCTGAACTGGGCTTGTTGATAGCCGCTGCAGCAATCTTCAAGACCGTAGATGCTAACGGTGTGATTACCGGCGGACAGATTCAGAACGATGTTAAAACTGCCATTGTTGCCGTAATTGTTATTCCACCACATGTCGCTGGAATTAACGGCCATCGCTGTTCCATCGACAAAAATCGCACCACCCTTGCCGAAGTCTACGCCGGTACGGATGTCCCAAGTTCCGGCATTCGCAGCTGAAACACCGAAGTTGATGGTCGACTCCATGGCGATATTCGCTTGCGAGCCATTAAACAGGCTCTGATTTGAAATGTTGTTATAGCTGGCAACATTATCTGCAGTCCCGTAGCCCGCTATCGGATGGGCAGCCTGACTTGCGATTGCCGCCTCAACCACAGACTGGTAAGCACTTGCGCTGCCCTGTGAGCCTGCTGCGGAATAAGCAGTCTGAACTTCAATGCTGCTCGCCTGTGCGGCGCCGGTTAGTGCGAAGAGGGATACGGCGAAGGCGAATTTGAACGTATTTTTCATATTTAATCTTTCTGTTTGCCTGGCCGATCACTTGTATTTGTCAAGAGCTTTGCCTTCGGATGCGTGAATTCTATCAGGCATGAGATTGTCGTCAATAGTCCATATGGACTAATGGCTTATCGAACGTACTCTGCAGAGCCTGCCCCGCTTTGCCTGCCTGAAAAAAGTTATATTCAATAATCAGCTAAGCAATCCAATTTTAATTGTTTCACATGGCAAACTAATCTCTGCAAAATGCGTTCCATCGGGAATGTACTGTCCCCGAAAACTGGAAAGAAGGAACTTATATGTTGGCAGCTTTGACGCACTCTTTCGATCTTGCCGCTCATCTTGGCTATCGAGCGCCAAAACCCGTGAAGCAATCCATAGAGGCCGGTGATTTGCATTGGTCTGATGAAACGGGGCGTGTAACTGTAGCAGGCGTAGCTGTCCTGTTGCGCCCGAGAGAATTTCGCTTGCTGGGCTTGCTGATGGGCAATGCGGGTGTTGTGCAGACTCGTGGCGAGTTGCTGACAAAAGCCTGGGGCGGAGAATTTTCTGTCGGTAAGCGCACGATTGATGTGCATATCCGCCGCTTGCGTATGTCGTTGCAGCCCTTCGGCATGGATAGCTGGATCCAAACTGTTCCTACACGCGGCTACCGTTTTTATCCTTCATTTAACTAAAATCAAAAATTCAGGAGTCAGCATGAAATTATCAAAAATTACTACCGCGCTGTTTGCAGGCTCGCTTGCGCTGTCAGCCAATAGTTTTGCCGCAGATATCAGTCTGCTCAACGTGTCATATGATCCGACTCGCGAGCTGTATCAGGAATATAACACCGCCTTTGCCAAATACTGGAAGGGCAAGACCGGCGACACGGTGACTGTCAAAGCCTCTCATGGCGGTTCGGGCAAGCAGGCGCGCTCCATCATTGACGGTCTGGAAGCGGATGTGGCAACACTGGCTTTGGCGGCAGACATTGACGCACTGCACGACCAGGCTAATCTTGTGCCTGCCGACTGGCAAAAACGACTGAAGCTTAACAGTTCGCCTTATACCTCGACCATCGTGTTGCTGGTACGCAAGGGCAATCCGAAGAACATCCATGACTGGAGCGATCTGGTCAAACCCGGTGTGGCGGTGATCACCCCGAATCCGAAGACTTCAGGCGGTGCGCGCTGGAACTATCTGGCGGCCTGGGGTTATGGCCTGAAACACAACAATAACGATCAGGCTAAAGCACAGGCGTTTGTCGCCAAGATTTACGGCAATGTGCCGGTGCTGGATTCCGGCGCGCGAGGATCAACAGTCACCTTTTCGGAACGTGAAATCGGTGACGTGCTGATTACCTGGGAAAATGACGCCTATCTGGTCAAGAAGGAATTCGGTGAAGACAAATTTGATGTGGTTTATCCAAGCTTGAGCATTTTGGCTGAACCGACGGTTAGCGTGGTGGATAAGTACGCTGATAAGCACGGTACGCGTAAAGTCGCCGAAGCTTATTTGGAATATCTGTATTCCCCTGAAGGTCAGGAAATTGCGGCGAAGAATTTCTATCGTCCAACTGATGCCAAGGTGGCCGCCAAATATGCCAAACGTTTTCCCAAGCTGAAACTTGTCACCATTGATGACACTTTCGGTGGTTGGACTAAAGCACAGAAGACACATTTTGCCGATGGTGGTGTGTTTGATCAGATCTATACTAGAAAATAGGAGTTTGTCATGACACACCAGCTCGACGGCTTGAAACTTTTACTGCGGGATAATCTGTTGCTCGATCTGGATGATCACGCCTTGAGGAGCAGCAAGCAGGAGGGTTTGGTGTGCAATTTTTCAGGTATGCGTCTGGCAAGTGCTTTTCAATCGATTTTTCGCCCTGATGGTGAGATCGTCGGGCGTGAAGCACTGTTGCGCGCATCGATATATGAACAAGGTGCACTTACCCCGGGCACCGCATTTGAGCTGGCGAAGGACAAACTGGTGCTGTTTGACCGTCTGGTGCGCACGCTGCATTTGCTCAATGCGGGCAGCTTTGTAATGAATGAATTGTTGTTTCTCAATGTGCATCCGCGATTGCTGACCAGTGTCAGCGATCACGGACGCATTTTCGAGCAAATTTTGCGCTATTACGCGATACCGACCTCTGTGGTGGTGATTGAAATTCAGCAGGCTGCGATTGAAAGTGATGCGCATCTGACGGAGGCGGTGAACAACTACCGCAAGCTGGGTTACAAAGTTGCCGTGGATGATTTCGGTGCGACCTATTCCGGTATTATCAGGATTGCCAATCCGCAGCGTCGCTATGCCAGTTTAGTGTTAGATGAGGACCGTGCTGAACTTAATCGTGTTCTGATGTTACGCCCTGACATCGTCAAGCTCGACAGTGCAGTAATCCGAGCGGCTGAAAAAACGGCCAGTGCGGCGGCGGTTATTCACGGTTTGGTGAATATTTTTCATAACAACGGTGTGCAGGTGGTCATCGAAGGCATAGAAACTGCCGAACAGCTGGCGCTGGCACAGGATACAGGCGCTGACTTTTTACAAGGCTATTACCTCGGATTCCCGCATTTTTTAGTTGAGCCGCAGAACCCCGTTTGTCATGGCGAGCGCCTGGCTGCCTGACTTTAAACTCTCCTCTCTGAGCTTGTAATACTCAGTTTAAATGGGCAGGTAACTGCCCTTTTTTTAACTCAAAATAAAACATCTCAAGGCTAAAACCAATGTACGGCAAATTAATTACGTTCCCCAATCCTCAACAGATCAGCTTGTCCATTCGAGCGAGCGCGCTGATTTTTGCTGATCCAGAATCACAAAAGTTGCTGGCTTTGCTCGACCGTATCGCACCCAGTAATGCCACGGCTTATATTCGGGGCGATACCGGCACGGGGAAGGAACTGGTTGCGCGCCACATTCATTCCATGAGTTCCAGGCGGGACGGACCCTTTGCCGCCATCAATTGCGGCGCATTTTCCGAAACACTGGTCGAAAGTGAGTTGTTCGGCCATGAGCGCGGTGCCTTTACCGGCGCGGTCACCTCCAAGATAGGCTGGTTTGAAAGCGCCAATGGCGGTACTTTGTTCCTCGATGAAATTGGCGATCTGCCGCTCTCCACTCAGGTTAAATTGCTGCGGGTGCTGCAAGAGCGTGAAATTGTCCGCATAGGTTCACGCAAACCGACACCGATCGACGTTCGCCTGATTGCTGCGACTAATGTCGATCTGGAAGAAGCGGTGCGTGCCGGTCGTTTTCGCGAGGATTTGTATTACCGCATCAATGTCGTGCCGGTTCAACTGGCCCCGTTACGCGAACGCCAGGGTGATATCCTGCCGCTGGTCGAACATTTTATCGCGGTTTACAAAGATCGTTTGCATACCGCGCAGATGAAACTGCATCCGGATACGCTGAGCCTGCTGCATGAATATCCCTGGCCGGGCAATATCCGTGAGCTGGAAAATACCATACACCGCGCGCTGCTGGTATGCGATGGCAATGTACTGCTGCCAGGTCATCTGAATCTGCCTCACATCAAGGCAGAAGCGGTGAAGTTGACGGAGGAAAGCCGGCGCTTCAATTTCGAAAACTGCCCGCTGGAAAAAATTTTTGCGCAGATGTTCGATAAAGAACACGCAGAGTTGCATGATTTTGTAATGCATAAACTGATTGTTCAGGCCTATGAGCATAGTAATATGAACCAGGTACAAGCGGCGAAACTGCTGGGCATCAGCCGCAATGTGCTAAGAACTCAGCTGAAAAATTTCGGCATCATAGATTAATTCAACTTGCAGGTAACCGATGCTACCCGCAAGCTCTCAAAGAAATTGCTCGCCACCGGTCAGGCTTATTTTACTCAGGCCATTGCGTTGCACCGCAGCCATCACCGCAGCCACATTTCTGTAAGCCGCGCTTTTATTCGGACGAATATGTAATTCAGGTTGTACGCTCAACGCCGCTGCCTGTGACAATTTTGATTCAAGCGCCGCCTTCCCTTCAAGTACATTGCCATTCCAGCGCACATCCCCGTTGGGCTCTATGTCCAAACGCACGACTTCAGGCTGAACAAGTGGCGGCGGCGGATTGCCAACAGGCATGTTTAAATCCACCGAATGGAGTTGAACCGGTATGGTAATGATCAGCATCACCAGCAACACCAGCATCACATCAATCAACGGTGTTGCGTTGATTTCGCATAACACGCCCGGTTCGTCCGCAGACCCGCCGGCACTAAAGTTCATAGCCATAATAATTTCCTCTTGATTAAACTTTTGGCGGAGGCTCGGTGATAAAGCCTATCTTGACGATACCAGCGCGCTGGCAAGCCAGCACCACACGCCCTACCGGTTCATAGCTTGAATTGCTGTCGCCGCGTATTTGAACGGCGGGTTGTGGCTGAACCACGGCTGCCTTCTTGAGTTTTTCCAGCAACACAGCCTCGCCCGTCAGTTTCTGTTCATTCCAGTAAATGCCGCCGTTTTTAGCGACGGAAATGCTAATATCTTCTGGCTTAGTCTTCTGAGCGTGGATTCTTTCCTTGGGCAGTTCAACCGGCACCAGGTGAGTGACGACCGGTATGGTGATCAGAAAAATGACCAGCAATACCAGCATCACATCGACTAGCGGTGTCGTATTGATCGTGGCGACGATTTCATCTTCGCCCTCATTTGCAGTGAAAATCGACATGATTTATGCGTTTGCAGTTTTGGCTGTTTGAATCGCGACCAGCTTGACCGGTGTATCCGGCGAACTGGCTTCACCTAGCAGCACGGCATGCAAGTCGGCACCAAAGGCACGTATCGTATCTAATGCCGCCTTGTTGCGTCGTACCAGCCAGTTGTAGGCTAATACAGCAGGAACGGCAACAAACAGACCGATGGCCGTCATGATCAGCGATTCACCTACTGGACCTGCGACTTTATCAATCGATGCCTGCCCTGCAATACCGATTGCAGTCAAGGCATGATAGATTCCCCATACGGTGCCGAACAGCCCGATAAATGGTGCCGTTGCTCCTACCGTACCCAGAAATGCCAGGCCATCCTGCAAGCGGCTCTGTACGTTATCAATCGAGCGCTGAATGGATTGGGTAATCCAGGCATTCAGACCGATATGCGCCAGCAATCCTTCATGATGAGCAATCGCTTCGTCAGCAGATTTGGAAATAAAATGAAAAGGGCTGCCAACCTCCAGTGTCTCAACCGCCAAACTCACACTGCCAGCCGTCCAGAACGAGGCATTGGCTGCACGCGCCTGACGTCCCAATTTGAATTGTTCGAACAACTTGGTCACTAAAATATACCAGCTGCCGATGGACATGATAGCCAAAATTATCAATGTGCCTTTGGTTATGACATCACCGCCTTTCCAGAGGGCGTCAAGGCTATAAGGATTATCGACGGTCTCCTTATCGGCCGCTTGAGCTGCGACAGGAGAATGAACTACAGCCTGTGCCGGCGTGACAGTTTCAGCCCATGCGGGCACTGAAGCCAGAAAGATAATAAACAGCGCAGCTGCACGCAGATAGGTAAAGAGTTTCATATTGTTCTCCAAAAGTTAAATAAAAGTATAAAAACTAACGTTCCTGTTCGACGACGATAGGCACCTGGGCGCGCACGCTCTGCCCCTGGCCTTCACAGTGCAGTTGCGAGACAGCCGCTGTCGCGATTGCGTTCAAGGCCGGGCTGCTGGACTTCAATACGGTTATACCGCCGACAGCGCCGGCAGCGCTTATGGTAAATTCGACCGTTACACGACCATTAAGACCCCGTACTTGTGCCGGGATCAGGCCTTTAGCCAGTAAAGTCTGATAGCCGGGGCAAACCACACCGACACTCACCGTTTTAGGTACGGCAATTACCGGTGCTGCGGGGGCGGGTGCAGGCGGCGCAGGAGGCGCAAGCGGCGTGGTGGCCGCAATAACAGGCGCGGGAGTCGGGTTCTGAATTTGAACTTCAACCTGAGGCACAAAGGCTTGAGGCGGAGGCGTTATCTTGGGTTGCAGCACAATTTTAGGCGCTAGCGGCGGGGGAGGAAGCTTTTGAACTTCCGCTATGAGGTTCATTTCAAGCGGTTTCTTTAAGACGTCCACCACCTTGCGCGCCAGACCGTTGGCCAGCGCGTAGATCACGACCGCATGCAAAAGGACAACGGTGGAAATGCCGATCAAATGCTTGCGTGGATCGCGTTGTTGTTGCGCAAAATTCATCCGATTGTTCCATTAAGAAAAGCTAAACATTCAGCGACCTGTATTTGATCGCTCCCGCTGTAATTAAAAGCACAATTCATGCCATATGCAAAATGTCGGCTAATTAAAATTACAAGTAGATGATTTTATTTAATATATGTATTTTAGGCGGGCGAGCCGAAGGGGGTCTGCAGTGAATAAGCATGCTGCCAACAACCGCTCTGCTGATTTCTCAACAACACGGCTGCCTGAGAAACAACTATTTATCGGGAGCTGTCGCAATGGAAGCGCCACCGAGCGACTTGATTAATCCGATACTGGCCGCTAGTCTGCGTCCCAGCAATGCCAGACTCGCGCGCTCATTTGTCAGCGCCGTATTTTGCACCGTCACCACGCTCAGATAGTCTATCGTTCCCGCCTGATAACGGTTAATCGTCTGATCAAGTGCGTCACGTGCAAAACGGGTTGCACCGTCTTGTTCTGCGGCTTCCTGCTCCAGCAGGCCGGACGCCGTTAAATTGTCCTCCACCTCCTGAAAAGCCGTCAATACTACGCCCTTGTAAGTCGCAACACCGGCGTCAAAGGTCGCAATAGCGGCCTGCGTCTGTGCGCGTCGCAGGCCGCCGTCGAACACAGACAGGGCCAGTTGAGGCCCCAGCGACCAGGCGCGACTTGGCACAGAGAACAAATTGGCAAATTGTGAACTTTGATAGCTGCCTGAAGCTGCCAGCGTCAATGCCGGAAAATAGGCCGCTTTTGCAACACCGATAGCGGCATTGGCGGCAGCAACACGTCGCTCGGCAGCGGCAATATCGGGGCGACGCTCCAGCAATTGCGATGGCACGCCTGCCGGTATTCCGGGTAATTTAATGAGTTGCTCAAACGGCATGGCGGAGAGTGAAAAGGCTGCCGGTTCCTGCCCTGCCAGCACCGCGATGGCATGTTCAAGCTGACTGCGTTGCAAGTGATTATCTATCGATAAGGCACGAGTCGACTTGAATTGTGTTTCGGCCTGGGCTACATCAAAGCGTGCCGCCAGCCCGACAGCATAGCGATTGCGGGTCAGCTTGAGCGAACGTTCATAGACATCGGTCGTATCATTGAATAATTTTTGCTGTGTATCGAGCACGCGCAGCTGAAAGTAGCTCTGTGCCAGCATCGCCTGTACCGACAAAATCGCGGCGGACAGATCAGCAGCACTGGCAGCCAGATTAGCATCCCCCGATTCTGCCGTCCGCCTGACGCGTCCCCACATGTCGACTTCCCAACTCGCGGAAAGGTCAATACTATTACTCTTGATAATGGCACCGTTGCTCGTAAGCCCTGTGTCAAGACTGCGCTGACTGCGAGAGGCGGCAGGACTGGAGGTCAGGCTTGGAAAAAATGCCGCCTGTGTCGATGCCGACAGTGCCTGAGCCTGCCTGAAATGTGCTTCTGCGATATGAATATTTTGATTGGCGGCGGCAGCTTGCTGCTCCAATAAATCCAGACCTGCATCGCCGTACATCGTCCACCATGCGTTGGCTGGTAGCATATCCTGCGGGCTTGCCCCCTTCCATGCGATATCGCCGGCGGCCTCTTTGTAAGCGGCAGAGGTTGCCATGCCGGGGCGCACATAGTCAGGGCCGACTGCACATCCTGCAGTGAGTACGGAAACAAGTAACAGCGTGAGTTTTACCGGGTGTTTCATATCAGGACTTTCCTAGTGAACTGCGCACCTGTGCGTAGCGACGGGTTATTTTTTCAACAAACAAGCGCAAGCGGTCAAGGTAGAGATAAACAACAGGTGTGGTATACAGTGTAAGTACTTGGCTAAAAAGCAACCCGCCTATAATCGAGATGCCCAGCGGCACCCGGATTTCCGCACCGTCACCCACACCGAACACCAGTGGCACTGCACCCAGCATTGCGGCCGAAGTCGTCATCAGTATGGGTCTGAAGCGCTGCAAACAGGCTTGCCGTATCGCCTGCTCGGGTGACAGCTGCTGCTCCCGCTCTATCAGCAGGGCGGCATCTATCATCATGATGGCATTTTTCATGACAATACCGATCAGCAGTATCACGCCTATCATGGCAATAATGGAAAACTGGCTGCCAAAGGCGATGAGGGCTAACAACGCGCCCACACCGGCGGAGGGCAGCGTAGAGAGTATCGTCAGCGGATGCAAAGTGCTCTCATACAGGATACCCAGCACGATATACACTGCCAGCAAAGCCGTAAAAATCAGCCAGGGCTGGCTCTTCATCGATTTCTGGAAGGCTTTTGCCTGACCTGCAAAAGTGCCCCGCATCGAGTCCGGCGGATTCAGGCTGGCAAAGGCCGTCTCTATCGCGCCGGTTGCCTGATTAAGTGCCACATCCGCTGCCAGATTAAAGGATATGGTCGCCGCAGCAAACTGCTCCTGATGATTGATCGCGAGTGGCGCGTTGCCGGTTTGCCAGTGACCGATGGCGGAGAGCGGCACTTTACCATTCGCAGAATTGAGGTAAATTTGCTCTAACGCTTCAGGGCCTTGTTTATATTGCGGCGCTAGGGTCAGCACCACATAATACTGATTGAGCGGCTCATAAATGGTGGAGGCCAGACGCTGACCGAAGGCATCATTAAGTGTCACATCAATCTGCCTTTGCGTAATCCCCAGTCGCGAAGCGGCATCACGATCTATTGCCAGCGTCGTCTGCAAGCCCTTGTCCTGAAAATCGCTGCTGACATCCTTCAATTCGGGCAAGCGCACCAGGGCAGCGAGTACACGCGGCGCAAAGCGCTTTAAATCACTCACATCGTCCGCCAGCAGGGTGTATTGATAGAGCGCAGCGCCGGGTCTTGCCCCCATCGAAAAGTCCTGCTCAGGCATCACTCTCAAGATAGCGCCGGGTACTTTGTCCAGCTTAGGGCGCAAACGGGCGACGATTTCCTGAGCGGTAGCGCCGCGCAGCTCACGAGGTTTGAGCGTTGCATAAAAGGAACCTGTATTGGATTGCCCGCCTCTGGGTCCGCCGGAAAATTCGTAATAAGCATCAATATCCGGATCTTGCGCGACAATTTTGCTGAGTTTCTCGATCTTTCCCCGCATCGCCCCAAAGGAAATGTTCTGATCCCCCTGAAAAAAGCCCTGCAGGCGTCCGGTATCCTGTTCAGGAAAAAATCCTTTGGTGATGATGCTGTACAGATAAACATTAATCAAGACGGTCACTGCCAGCAACAGCAGCATGATGACCCCGTGTCGCAGCACCCAGTTGAGCGAGCGCTGATAGCCTTGAAAGGGCAGATCCAGCACACGGCCTAGCCAGACCAGCAGGCGGTACTGCTTTAATTGAGCGACGGGCCTGAGCAGGCGTGAACACAACATCGGCGTCGCAGTGAGCGACACCAGCAGCGAGATGGCAACGGCAATTGACAGTGTCACTGAAAATTCACGAAAATACGTCCGATGACGCCGCCCATCATCAGAAGTGGAATAAACACCGCGACTAAAGCCAGACTGATGGCAATCACGGTAAAAGAGACTTCCTTAATGCCGCGAAAGGCGGCCTGCACGGGCGGCATGCCATTCTCGATATGGCGTGTGATGTTTTCCACCACCACAATCGCATCATCCACTACGAAGCCGGTGGCGATAATCAACGCCATCAGCGTGAGATTATTAAGACTGAAGCCGCACAAATAAATCACTGCCAGCGTGCCTGACAACGATACCGGAATGGTAATGGCAGGAATCAGCGTGGCGCGGCCGTTGCGTAAAAAGGCAAACGTCACCAGTATCACCAGCGCGATGGAAATCAGCAGCGTGATGCCGACATCACTCAATGATTTTCGGACTGTAGTACTGCGATCGACCAGCACCTCGACTTCAACCCCCGCTGGAATCAGCGGCTTCATGCGCGGCAACAAGGCCTTGACGGCATCAACAGTGGCGACGACGTTCGCATCAGGCTGGCGCATCACGGACAGGATGACCGCCGGTTTGCCCCGCACCGTGCCTGCATTGCGCACTTCCTGCACCGAATCAATAATCACGGCGACGTCATTGAGTCTGACCGGCGCATTGCCACGCCAGGCAATCACCAGATTCTCGTAGTCACGCGCCTGCTTTGCCTGATCGTTCACTTCGAGCTGCCAGTGATGCTGCCCGTCCTGAATGAAGCCTTTAGGCAGATTGACATTCGCGCCGGCAATCGCACTGCGCACTTGTTCTAACGCGACACCGTACTGATTGAGCGCGGCGGGATTAACTTCAATGCGCACCGAACGCAAGGCGCTGCCATTAACATCGACACCGCCCACGCCGTCAACCTGCGCGATACGCTGACCCAGTACGGTAAAGCCCAGGTCATACAATTGAGCCTGAGTATAAATAGCCGAGGTCAATGCGATATGCATGATACGGTTGGGTGAACTTTTGCGATAGGTCGGATTGCTCGGCAACGTGGGCAAAAGACCCGCTGCTGCATTGATCGCCGATTGCACATCGCGCGCAGCACCATCGGAGTCACGCTCCAGCTCGAATTCCATTGAAATTCGCGTCGCACCGCTGCTGCTGGTTGAGGTCAGTTCGTTAATACCGGCAATCGCACCCAGCGAGCGTTCCAGCGGCATCGCCACGGAGGAAGCCATGGTTTCCGGACTGGCACCGGGTTGTTTGGCATTCACTTCGATCACCGGCATGTCCACCTGAGGCAGTGCTGCCATTGGCAGCAAATGAAACGCGACCAGACCCGGCAGGGCAATTGCCAGTGTCAGCAAAGTAGTCGCGACCGGGCGCTGTATGAAAATCGACAGCCAGTTCATGCCACAACACGCACAAACTGACCGCGCCAGGCAGCAAAGCGGCGTTGCAGATTATCGAAAGCTAAATAAATCACCGGTGTGGTAAACAAGGTCAGCAACTGGCTGAGCAGCAAGCCGCCTACCATGGCGATACCCAGCGGCTGACGCAATTCGGAACCCGGTCCGGCACCGAATAACAGCGGCACCGCGCTCAGCAGGGCGGCCAAAGTGGTCATCAAGATCGGCCTGAAACGCAATAAACAGGCCTGATAAATCGCATCGCGCGGTGACAAGCCCTGCTCTCGTTCAGCTTCCAGCGCGAAGTCAATAATCATGATGGCGTTCTTTTGCACAATGCCGATCAGCAGAATAATGCCGATGATCGCGATCACGCTCAAGTCGCGGCCTGTTACCATCAGCGCCAGCAACGCACCGACCCCGGCAGAAGGCAAGGTTGAGAGGATGGTCAGCGGATGGATATAGCTTTCATATAACACGCCCAGTACGATATACATGGTGGCTAATGCCGCGAGTATCAGGAATAATTCGTTGCTCAGGGCATCGCGAAACGCCATGGCAGCGCCTTCGAAACGCGTGATGATGCTCGCCGGCATATTCAACGCACTCGCCTCCTTCTCAATCGCCGCGACGGCATCCCCCAAGGCATAACCCGGTGCCGGATTGAATGAAATACTGGCCGAGGGCAGCTGCTCTTCGCGATTAACCAGTAAGGGGGCGGTAGTTCCCGTGAATTTCGCAATACTGCTCAACGGAATCTGTTTACCTGTCGAGGAGGTAACATAAATCGTGTCGAGCGCAGCCAGTCCCGCATTGGACTGAGGTTTTGCTTCGAGCACCACGCGATACTGATTGGTCTGGGTAAAAATAGTTGAGACGATGCGCTGGCCAAAAGCGCTGTACAGGGCATCATCGACTGCGGCCAGGCTCACCCCCATGCGTCCCGCATTATCCCTATCCACCAGAATAGCCGCGCGCAAACCGCCGTTTTGCTGATTGCCCGAAACATCCGTCAGTTGCCGTAAGCTTGCCAGGCGTTCTACCAGTTTTGGCAGCCATTGTTGCAAAACAGCGTCATCGGTGCTTTGTAGCAGATACTGGAACTGTGTCCGGCTGACGCGATTCTCCAGCGTCAAATCCTGCACAGGTTGCAGATGCAGACGAATACCATTGATACTGCCCGTCGCCGCTTGCAAACGCCGGATGATTTCCGTCGCGCTCTCATGGCGCTCCCCCCAGGGTTTGAGATTAATCAACAAGCGGCCGCTGTTCAAGGTGGTATTGATGCCGTCCACCCCGACGATAGACGATAAACTCTTTACCGCTTTATCTTGCAGTATGACGGCGGCCAGAGCCTGCTGACGCCCCGCCACCACTGCAAAGGAGGCTGATTGCGGTGCCTCGCTGATCCCCTGAATCACACCGGTGTCCTGCAACGGAAAAAATCCCTTGGGTATCCACCAGGCCAGAACGATGGTTAGCACCAGAGTCAGCGCAGCGACTAGCAAGGTCACGCGCCGGTGATCCAGTACCCACACCAGTAATATCCCGTAACGGCGGATAATGCCGGTCAGGAATGTGCCTTCGGCGGAATCTGAATGCGCGCCTTTTTTCGCCTTGAGCAATCTGGCGCACAGCATGGGGGTCAAGGTGAGTGAGACCAGGGCGGAAATCAGGATGGCGACCGCCAGGGTGATGGCAAATTCGCGGAACAATCGGCCTACCACGTCGCCCATGAACAGCAGCGGGATCAGCACGGCAATCAGCGAAAAGGTCAACGAAATAATGGTAAAACCGATCTGTTTTGAGCCGTTTAAGGCCGCCTGCATCGGACTCTCGCCGTCTTCAATATGCCGGGCAATATTTTCAATCATGACGATGGCATCATCCACCACGAAGCCGGTTGCAATGGTCAAGGCCATCAGTGTCAGGTTATTGACTGAGAAACCGGCCAGATACATCACGCCGAACGTGCCGACCAGCGACAGCGGCACGGCTAAACTGGGAATCAGTGTTGCCGATGCCGTGCGCAGGAACAGGAAAATGACCATCACCACCAGCGCTACCGCCAGCATCAGTTCAAACTGCACATCTTCAACGGAGCTGCGTATGGTCGTGGTGCGGTCGGTCAACTCAGTCACTTCCACATCCGCCGGCAAAGTGGTCTTGATTTGCGGTAGCAGTTCACGGATGCGATCCACCACAGCGATGACGTTGGCACCCGGCTGGCGCTGAATACTGACCAGAATGGCACGTTTTTGATTCGCCCAGGCAGACAGGTAAGCGTCCTCTTCGGCCTCGTTAACCTCTGCGATATCGCCCAGACGCACCGGCGCATTTTTATTGCTGATGATCAGGTCGCGATAACCCTGCGCCGATTTGAGCTGGCTGTTGGTCTCCAGCTCATAAGATAATTGCGGCCCGTCGATATTGCCTTTGGCCTGATTGGAATTGGCAGCCGCAATTGCCGCGCGTATCTGGTCGAAGCCGATGCCAAAGGAGGCCAGTGCAGATGGATCAGCCTCGATACGCACCGCCGGACGCTGCCCGCCACTGACGCTGACCATGCCGACACCTGACACCTGACCCAGTTTTTGCGCAATGCGCGTATCCACCAGATCGCGCAATTGCGGCAAGGGCATGATATCCGCGCTGAACGCGAAGGTCAGTATCGGTGCGTCAGCGGGATTAACCTTGTTATAGATAGGCGGGTTGGGCAGATCGGGCGGCAAAAATCCAGCCGCCGCATTAATAGCAGCCTGTACTGATTGTTCAGCCACGTCCAGACTGTTCTTCAAGCTGAACTGCAAGGTAATGACCGAGGCTCCCCCTGAACTGCTCGATGACATGTGCGCCAACCCTGACATGGAACCGAACTGGCGCTCCAGTGGCGAGGCAACCGTCATGGCCATGACTTCAGCGCTGGCACCCGGATACAGCGTCACGACCTGAATTACCGGAAAATCCACCTGCGGCAGCGCCGACTTGGGTAACAGTTTGTAGGCCAGTATCCCGGATAACAGAATAGCCAGCATCAGCAGCGCGGTGGCTATCGGCCGCTGAATGAATACGCGTGAAGGATTCATGATTATGAAGGCCTGTGCGAATGTTCAGGCTGGTTCTTATTTCCTGCCATAGCTTCGGCGGATTTAGCGCGTTTTTTACCTTCCCCTTTGTCACCGCTGGAAATGATAATGCGCGCGCCTTCGCGCAAGCGATCAACGCCGCTGATGACCACCTGATCGCCGGCTTTGAGGCCGTGTTCAATCGCAATTAAATCGCCATCCGATGCACCCGGCGTCACCTGTCGTACCATGACTTTTTTATCCTTGCCGTCTTCCGCAACCACATACACAAAGGCACCGGCGCTGCCAAGCTGAATGGCGGCCTTGGGGGCTGTCACGACATCGTGCAGCGTATCGCTTAGCAGATGAATATTAACGAACTGATTTGGAAACAAACTGGCATCATGGTTGATAAATTGCGCCTTGAGCTTGATCGTGCCGGACGTGGCATCAATCTGGTTGTCAACGCTGAGCAACACCCCTTTGGCCAGCAATACGGTATTGCCTCTATCCCACGCCTCGACCGGCAGGCCGTGACCCGATTGGCCGGCCTGCTGCTGCCGCTTGATGATATTGGCGACGCGCGCTTCAGAGAGGGTAAATACGACCTGAATAGGATAGATCGCGGTGACCACGGCCAGCGTATCGGCGGTGGTGATATTGTTACCTACATCAATCTGGCGTAAACCGATGCGCCCTGTAATGGCCGAACGGATGCGGGTAAATTCCAGCTGTAATTTCGCATTTGCGACCAGGCCCTGATCCGTTAAAACCGTGCCCTGATACTGTTGCACCAGGGCGGATTGCGCGTCAACCTGCTGAGCGGCGATCGAGTCCTGCGTTTGCAGCGTGCGAAAGCGTTCCAGATCCAGCAGGGCGTTTTTGAGCAGTGCCTGATTATGTAAAGCCTGCCCCTGCGCTTGCGTGAGTTGCGCCTGGTAGCTGCGCGGATCAATTTCTGCCAGCACTTCACCTGCGCGCACCAGCTGTCCTTCTTTGAACAGCACGCGTTGCAACTGACCGTTGACCTGACTGCGCAAGGTGAGCATGGAAGAAGGAATTGCCGTGCCGATGGCGGTTTGCACGATGCGCAGATCGGAAATTTTAATTTTGCCCGTCAGTACCGGCACAGCACGTCCGCCATCCGCTCGCCGCCCCGAATCCGGCTTGTTCAAGGCCGCCTGGGCGGGCACGGCACCGGCAACAAGCCAGTACCATCCCCCGCCTGATAACAGCAGCGCGATGACCAGACTACTTAACACTTTTTTATTTCGTATCACATTCATAATTTCAACATTTTTAAATTTGTAATTCAGGCGATGTCAGCGTACAGGCTGTTAAGCAGGGTCCGGCTGCGAGTCAATGTATCCGGAGCGTTGCCGTCAAAAAGCAATTTTTATACCAACTTGCCGATGCGATTTGCAGCTGGCAAGAAAAACAGAAATAAGCATCTGATATCTATTGAAAATATTTAACCGTACAGATGACTGGCAAATAATTTTTTCAAGGCGACGGATCTTGCGACGATGAACACTGCTGATTAATCAGCATAGCGCTGACCCGATTGCAGCAGCGAGCCGGCACTCATCCCCTGCTCCGGCCTTGACCAATCACTGGCTCAATTTTTGCTTAATCAAAATTCTATTAACAGAATCTGGAGATCCTCCGTGCAATTAAAACGTCCCGCAAGACACACAACCATTTTGCTGAGAAAAGCAATTTTTGTTCTGGCAACCTTAAGTTTTGCTGCGAGCGCACAGGCTGTGCCCGGCGTCTATCCGACCGGAACGACCCGTTATGACCCGGCCCGGGCGTTCAACTCACTGGTGATATTCACAGGCGGTGACAATATCGCCCGCCTGATTGATCTGAATGGCAATTCAATACACCAATGGCAGGACGCGGCCAGCTTCAGCACGCTAATAGATCCCGCCTTGAATCAGGGTCGTCGTGGTCATGTATTTGTCACGCTCAGTACTATTGACGGAAAAGGTACTGATCTTGTGCCGGGACAAGTGAATCGAAAAGTTAGCCAATCTATAGGGGAGCTGGACTGGGAGGGGCGCGTGGTATGGAGCTTTGGTGACAAGGCGCCGGGAGGGGCCGCCCAGCAGCATCACGACTGGGCCAGACTAGCGAATGGCAATACTCTGGTTCTTGCCAATCTGGTGCATGCTGTAGCGGGTTTCAAACAAAAGCTGATCTTTGACGATGTCATTTATGAAGTGAATGCTGCAGGCGAGGTGGTCTGGCGATGGACAGCTTCCGAACATCTCGACGAGTTCGGATTTACCCCGGAGGAACTCAAGCTGGTGCGCGAGACCGACAACTCTGATTTCCTGCATATCAACAATCTCAAGGTTGTCGGCGCTAATCACTGGTTTAACTCGGGCGATCAGCGCTTTAATCCTGATAATTTGCTGATCCACTCGCGCAGCGCAAATTTTATTGTGATTATCGACAAAAAAACCGGCCATATTGCCTGGAATCTGGGGCCGCACTATCCGGCCTTAGCCAGCGGAATCAAGGCGAGAACGGTACCGCGTCCGGTTGATCAGATCAGCGGCCAGCACGATGCGCAGATCATTCCCGAAGGACTGCCCGGAGCTGGCAATTTATTGGTGTTCGATAATCAGGGTGAAGCAGGCTTCCCGCCGGTTGCACTCTCCTTTACCGGTGGCTCCCGCGTGCTTGAGATTAACCCTGTCAAAAAGGAAATAGTCTGGCAGTATACAGGAGAAGATTCAGGCGCTCCGGGCTGGTCATTCCAGAGCACCCACATCAGCGCTGCCAGACGCTTGCCCAATGGCAACACCTTTATTGATGAAGGTCAGAAAGGGCGTTTATTCCAGGTGACGCCCGACGGTGAAATCGTCTGGGAATATATCAATCCGTATGTACGCATCAGCACTGATCCGCTTAACGGTCGAAAAAGTGTCAACAATCAGCTCTATCGTGCTCAACCTGTACCTTACGAATGGGTGCCTGCCGGCACAGAACATACGGAAATTCCGGTGATTCCACCGGAGTTGAGCCAGTTCCATATACAGGCGGATCTCGCCACACCCTAGCAGCCTGTCGGACTTGTTTCGCCGCGCGACCCGCGCATCAACTGCAAGGCGCGAATCGCGGTCAATGGATCAGCATGATTTGCAAAATTAGTGTTTTTGCAGAAAAACCCGTAGGGATGGGGTGATTTTGACGTAGTGCGGCGTCGCCTGACCGCCCTATTTTAATAGCAGAAAAGCATTTCAGCGGACAAGAAAAAAACTATTGGTAGCCGACGAGATATTTTAGTCGCAGGAAACATAGATTGATGTGAACGCTGATGAAACTACCCAATTTTGATGATGACGATAAAACAGTCATATCATCATAGGTCAATTTTTACCAAGAACATCGTTCTTGCAATCTCAGTGATGTGATTTGAACTGCGGTTTTAAGGTTAAAGCTAAACATCAGCCCGTCAAATTAGCTGACCACATTCAGCAGGAAGAACGCACTTTTCATCGGGAAGTACAGATTTCTTAACGGGAAGGACACGTTTCCCGTTGTGAAAGACACGGTTTTCGCCAGAAGCACACGCTTCTCGCTGGAAGCACACGGTTTTCGCTGAAAGCACACAGTTTTCGCCAGAAACACACGCTTCCCGCTGGATACTCACGTTTTTCGCTAGAAGCACACGTTTTTCGCTGAAAGCGCACGGTTTTCGCCA